>NZ_CAUVXO010000554.1:0-3361 GCF_963555865.1 Protofrankia sp. Cr1 | reverse complement strand
TCGGTCTGTCGCAGTAGGCCGGGGTAGCTGAGGGCAGCCTGATCCGGGTGGTGCCGGGGAGGGCGGGAGCAGCCCTGACAAAGCCGGGACGTGTCAGCACTGCCAGATGGTGCGGGTTCGGCGAGCGAGTTGGAGAGGAGTACGCGAGGAACCGGCGTTTTACGTCCTTCAACTTTGACACCGGCTCCAACCTGGTAGATATGGGCCGGTCGCGGTGCGTCCCCTGGTTTACCGATGCTGAGGGAACTCTGGTTTGGTCTTTAGAAGCCGACCCGGAGGTCATGGGGAATGTCTGCGGCGTACCCATGACGAGGCCGCTGGGACACAGTCGGGCTCCTACTCCGACAAACGAGGCACAGTGAACGTGGGAACCACCTCGCGTGGGCTCCCGGCCGGGTGGCGGCCAGCCGTCCGGGCGGGATAGGCGCACCGACCGCCGAACCGGTGGGGTGGGGCGGAGCCGCCGTAGTACTCCGAGCCAGGGAAAGCCTGTGCACATGGGGAAGTTGCGCCGTCTAACTCGGCGTTGGATCACTCTCGCAGAGAGTAGAGGTTCGGAAGGAGTACCTCTGGATTGCCCGCCTCACCTGGACGGGAAACCGCGAGGGGACAACAGCATGGCGGGAAAGCGTGGAGCATTGTGAAGGCGTTTATGGTGCTGCCGCGCAAGATCCGTGTGATATGGCGAAGACCAGACTGTTTGAAGCCGAGTTCCCAGTGATGGAAATGTGCATCCCCCGACATACAACGCCCGGAGCGGGGCCACCAGTATCAGGCGAATCCCCTTTGCTTCGCCCCAACCCTTCCGGCTGGTGGACGGTGAGCAGCGAGCTCACTCAAGGGAACGGACAGGCCGCCTACGTCATACTCGATACGTCCAGCGCAAGAGGAATTCGGGATCGCCTAAGGGGCGCGAGCCCTATGGTGACGGAGTGCCAGTAGTAGTCGTGGGAGTAACGCCCCACCAGGGAGAGCGGGAAGGCCGCTCACAGGGCCAAGTGGCACAGGTGTCCACGATCGACCAGGAGAGGCGGGAGTACGCGTAATGCAGACAGCCGATGCCTTACTGGGGATCATCCACGAACGCGGCAAGAGAGGATTGCCGCTGGAGAGACTGTATCGGCACCTGTTCAATCCGGAGCTTTATCTGCGTGCATACGGGAAGATCTACCGCAATGACGGTGCCATGACGCCCGGCGCCAATGCGGAGACCGTGGACGGCATGAGCCTGAGAAAGATTCAGGCGATCATCGAAGCGCTGCGGTACGAGCGCTACCGGTGGACCCCGGCACGGCGGACTTACATCGACAAGAAAAACTCGTCGAAGAAGCGCCCGCTGGGTTTGCCGACGTGGTCGGACAAACTGCTGCAAGAAGTGATCCGTTCTCTGCTGGAGGCGTATTACGAGCCGCAGTTCTCCGATCACTCCCACGGGTTCCGCCCAGGTCGTGGGTGTCATACCGCGTTGCACGAGGTCCAACGTCAATGGCGTGGGACGGTGTGGTTCATCGAGGGCGATATCACCGACTGTTTCGGGTCTTTGGACCATTCGATCATGAGATCGATGCTGGGTGAGAAGATCCACGACGGCCGGTTCCTGCGCCTCATCGACGGGCTGCTTCAGGCCGGACATCTGGAGGACTGGCGCTACCACGAGACATTGAGTGGTGCGCCACAAGGCGGAATTCTGAGCCCCTTGCTCTCCAACGTCTACCTGAACCGGCTGGACAGGTATGTCGAGACGACGCTCCTGCCCGTCTACAACCGAGGAGACCGGCGACGGCCTTATCTGCCGTACATGCGGATGCACAAGGCAGTCTGGAAGCTGGAGAAGAAGGGGCAGCGGGAAGGGACCCGGCAGATGCGCCGGGAACTGCAACAACTCCCCTCCCGGGACCCTGACGATCCAGACTACCGACGGCTGCATTACATCCGCTATGCGGATGATTGGCTGCTGGGCTACACCGGTACGCGACGGGAGGCCGAGGACATCAAGGGAAAGATCGGAAGGTTCCTGGGCTATCGTCTGAAGTTGGAGCTCTCCGAGCACAAGACCTTGATCACTCATGGGCGGACCGAACCGGCCCGGTTCCTCGGCTACGAAATCGTGGTCCATAACAACGACGCCAAGCACGATCGGAACGGTCACCGCTCTATCAACGGGCAGGTCGGGCTGAAAATGCCGATGGACGTCGCGCGAGCCAAACGCAAGCCCTACATGCGACGCGGTAAACCGGCCGCCATTCTGGCACGTGCTCACGATTCGGACTTCCAGATCGTGACGCGCTACCAGGCGGAGTTCCGGGGCATCGCAGACTACTACCAGATGGCCTACAACCGGCACCGCCTCGGCCTGCTGAGGTGGGTGATGGAGCGGTCGCTGACCAAGACGCTGGGGCATAAGAATAAGATCAGCGTCAACAAGGTCTGGAACCGGTACCGCGCCACTTGGCAGACACTCGCAGGCCCTCGCAGAGGCTTGCAGGTCAAGGTCGAACGCGGCGCAGGAAAGAGACCACTGGTGGCCCGATGGGGTGGGGTTTCGCTGGCCCGTAGGACCACGAGGGTAGTCCTCAGAGACGATCTACCGGCTATTTGGAGGAAACGTCCGACAGAACTCGTCGACCGGCTCATGGCCGGACGGTGCGAGCTCTGCCAGGCGCACACCGATGTCGAAGCGCACCACGTCCGGCGTCTGGAAGACCTCCGATCCGGGAATCGGGCCGAACAGCCCGAATGGGTCAAGCAGATGGCATCACGCCGTCGCAAGGCCCTGATCGTCTGCCGTGACTGCCACAACGGGATCCACAACAGATCCCCGGAACGGCGGGGTTCGCGGAATGCGGCACTGGAGAGCGACGTGCGGTGAAAATCGCATGCGTCGTTCGGTGGGGGGTCGCCGGAAAAGGGTCCGCAACCGCGGAAACCTCGCCGGCGGCCTACCCTGCGGCGGCAGCGGTATCGAGAAGGGATGGACACTGTGATGCCGGAAGACGCACCGCCGAATGGCGGTGCTCCGCGCGGGGGCGACCGTGAGGAAGCGTTCGCGCGGGTATCGGGGATGCAGGCCAAACTTCACCGTTGGGCGGCGGCTGATCCTGACCGCCGGTTCGATGACCTGGTCAACTTTGTGTATGACCCGGCGACGCTGATCGTGGCGTTTGCCCGGGTCGCGGGCAACCGGGGCGCCCGGACCGCCGGGGTCGACGGCCTGCGGGTCGCCGATATTCGCGAGGCCGGGGTGTCCAGGTTCCTGGACGACCTCCGTACCCAGCTGAAAGGAGGAGAGTTCCGACCGTTGCCGGTGCGGGAGCGGTTGATCCCGAAGCCGGGCGGGTCGGGGAAGGTGCGGCGGCTGGGG
>NZ_CAUVXO010000553.1:0-3363 GCF_963555865.1 Protofrankia sp. Cr1 | reverse complement strand
GGACGGCGACGATGTCGCCCATGGTGGTGACCATGTCGCTGATTTCCTGTTTGGTCATGCGTTGGCGGCGGGTGCTGGCGCGGAGGCGGGCTTGGGCGGCGGTGCGTTCGGTGTTGACCTTGGCGGTCCAGCGGGCGACGAGGGTGGGGTCGGTGCCGGCTTCGAGGGCGAGCCGGTAACGCTCGAGCTTGGCGTCGCAGTCAGCGATGGTGCGCCGGGCCTGCGCGAGGGGGGCGTCATGACGGAGATCGGTGTCGTCGTCTTGGGCTGCGGTGAGTGCAGCGATGGTGGCGGTGAGTCGGGGTGGGGTGAAGACTCGGGCGAGCCAGCGGTCGAGGTGGGGGACGATGAGTTCCTCGCGGACGTAGACGCTGCGGGGGTGGTGGATGTGGTTGGCCAGGGCGTACTGGTCGGGGTAGACGCAGCGGTAGTGGGGTTTGCCGTTGTTCCAGCTGCCCTGCATCCGCCGCCGGCAGATCCCGCAGTGCATGAGGCCTCGCAGCTGGTAGGGGTGCCGGGTGCGCTTGGGTTCGCGCGGTCCGCTCGGATCGACTCTGCGAACGTTGTAGCGGGCCTGGACCTGAGTGAAGGTCTCGTCGTCGACGAGTGGCGGGTGGACGACGGCGGCCGAGTAGATCCAGACGTTCGGGTCGTTCCAGCGCATCCGGGTTTCGTAGCCGAGGGCGACGTCCTCGACGTCGAGGAGGATCTCGTCTTTGCGTTGGCGGTTCCAGACTTGGCGGCCGGTGTAGCGGGGGTTGGTCAGGATCGCGCGTAGCGCAGCTTTGGACCAGGCGATGCCGGAGCGGTGGGGGTTACGCACCGGGTCATAGGCGGACGGGCTGGAAATGCCGTCGGCGGTAAGTCCTTCGGCGATCGCGTACAGCCCGCGGCCCGCGGCGTATTCACGGAAGATCCTGGCGGTGATGGGGCTGGTGACGGGGTCCGGTTCCAGAACGTGGAGGCGTTTGCCGTCGGCGGCTTTGGCTGGGTTGGGGTGTGGTCCGGCGTCGGCGATGCGGTAGCCGTAGGGTGGCCTGCCGCCGAGGTAGCGGCCTTCGGTTTTGGCCTGGGCGGCCATCGCGGTCCGGACCCGAATCTTGATGCGGTTGCGTTCTCCTTTGGACATGCCGCCGAACACGGACATGATCAGGTCGTGGGCTTCGGAGGTGGGGTCGATCGGTCCGCCGACCTCGGGCACCCAGAAGGCGACGCCGTAGTGTTCGAAGACGGGGTGCACGAGGCTGTACTGGTTGCCGTAGAACGCACGGTGGGGTTCGCCGATCACGACCGCGTCGAAGCCGCGACCGGGGTCGCGCAGCGCGGCGAGGAGGAGAGCGGCCTGGGGGCGGCGTTTCCACGGGATCGATCGAGACTGGCCGATGTCGAAGTACTCGGTGACGATCTCGCCGTGGGTGTCGGTGAGGGCGCGGGCGCGGGTGAGCTGCCATGCGAGCGAGGACGCGGGGTCTTGTTGATCTTCGGTGGAGACGCGTCCGTAGAAAGCGAAGCTGGTCAAGGTCAGGAAGCCTTTCGTTCCACCCCGTCGTCAGTCGGTGGCGGGGGAGGGGCGGGGGAGTGCTGGGCGAGGGTCTGGCTGGCGAGCCGGCGGCGGATCAGCCGTAACAGTGCTGCGGCCAGACCCGGAGTCACGACCGGCGGCTGGTCAGGGACGACGACCTCGAAGGGACGGGGTGTCTCGTCGGCTTCGTCGTCCTTCACCGGGTCTCCGACCCGGGCAGGACGTGGCGGCCGAGGCCATGGCGGAGGCAGAACGCGGCAGCATCGGCGCTGAGCTGATCTGGCCCCGCGAGCAACTGGCTGCGCAGCACCGCGCGGTCCGCCAGCGCGTCTCCGTCCTTGGATGACGGGAGATCGTCGCCGGGTTCGGTGTCGTTGAGGTGCTGCAGGAAGCGTTCCACGATCGCGGGCCAGTCAGGGCCGAGCCACCAGTGCCGGCACGTCGTGAGCGTCCACGACGCCAGGAACAGCAGCACGGCCTGTGGCCCGATCTTGTTTGTGATGGTGGCCCACCGGGCGCACCACGTCCGGACCGTGCGGCGGTACCGCTTGAGACTGGCACGGTCCGGAGCAACGTCAGAAAGACTCCGCCCGTCGGGCAGTCGAAGATCCGGAGCGGTGAGGGCGCCTGCGATGGCCGCGAACACCTCCCCTGGGCTTTCGCCACGCACGGTCTCCTGCCCGCCCGGCGACAGGCCAGGCAGATGCGTGGTCATAAGGTCGCGTGCGAGCCGGGTGATGGCCGCATTCGCTCGCATCATCTCCGCGTCATCAGGCCGGCTGTCGCGGCCCGCGTGCCAGTCCTCGACCGGACCATCACGCCACGCCAGTCGCGCCACCGCGACCGCCGCGAGATCGATCAAAGCCCCGGAGTCGTCGGGATCAACACCGACGTGATGCACTATCTGCCGGAGCATTCCCGGATCAAACGGGCCGTCCGCGCCAGGCGGGAGGGACGCTCCAGGCCCCGCCGCCTTCCCTCGTCCCCCGTGTCGCCCGCGCCCCGAAGTCTGCGGTTCGAGCCCCCGCAGGCCCACCAATGTAGGCATTGCGCGAACCGCTCCCTTCGGGGGCGTTGTGGCTGGTAGGACGGCTGCGGCGGCCCTGTGGGGGGCGTTTTTCGTGGCTGGTCGGGTTGGCTTGGGTCGGTCTGTGTCTCCAGTCTCTACGTTGGCGGTGCCCCCGGAAGTGTCGGGTCTGGGGACTTTGAAGATCGGTACGAGCCGGTCGGGTCCGAGGATCTTCACTTCGGCGACGAGGGCTTCGACGAGGGCCTTGCGTTGGAGGTCGTCGCCCGTCTCGATGATCGTCTCGATGTGCTGGACGACCGTACGGAGGGTGGAGCGGGCCGGCATGACCGGTTCGTCGTCGATCTCTTCGGTGAGTTCGGCTTGCCGGTGCCGCAGCTGCTTCTGCTTGGTCCGCAGCATGCCGAGCCGGTCGGCGAGGATCTCTTCGTCGAGGGTACCGCGCTCGAAGGCGCCCAGGTAGCGGTCGATGGCCTGGTCGGTCTGGGCGAGTTCGGTCTCGATGGCGGTGAGTTCGTCGGTGCGGTCGGAGCGGGCGTCGCGGTGGCGGCGCTGGGCGGCGACGGCCTGCTGGGTTCGTTTCGTGGTGGTACGGCGCGCGGTCGAGCGCGGCATTGTGCCCTTCCTTCCTCGGGTGCCGGTGTGCGGCGCGGTTTCTATTCCTGGCGAAAGCGCCGCCGGGTTCCCCGGCGGGTGGTCAGCCAGGCGAGAAACCGGGGTCTGGTGGCGCCGCCGGTTCCGGGACGGAGCTGAGAATAGGTGGGGTGGGTCGCGAGGAAGGCCAGGACCTTCTCCTGCTGTGCCGCTATGGACC
>NZ_CAUVXO010000552.1:3610-4453 GCF_963555865.1 Protofrankia sp. Cr1 | reverse complement strand
AGCCGCGTGACAGCCTCGGTGAGCGCCAGCGCCGCACGTTCGGCATCGGTGAAGTACGGCGCCGCCCGCCAGGCCGCCACCGCGAACAGCCGCTCGTCGGTCTCGCCCGCCTTCCTGGCGCTGCGTGCCCCCCCGTCCACGCAGGAGCTGCAGCCGTTGATCTGGCTCGCGCGCAGGTGGACCAGCGCGAGCGTCGCCGCCGGCACACCGCTCTGCTCGATCGACGCGTTCAGGGCCCCGATGGCCTGCATCGCACCGGGAATGATCATCACCGGGTTCTTCATCCGTGGTTCCATGGCTGCTCTCCTCCAAGGCCTGTCACATCAGGCGGGTTTCGTCGGTCACTGGTATGACAGGCCGCGACGGAGGAATGTGACCGATGGACGAACAGCAGTGGCTGGCAGAGCGTTTCGAGGAGAGCCGCACGCATCTGGGGGCGGTGGCCTACCGGATGCTCGGCTCGCAGGCCGAGGCCGACGACGCGGTACAGGACGCCTGGCTGCGGTTCAGCCGCTCCGACACCAGCGGCGTGGCGAACCTGCGCGGCTGGCTGACCACGATCGTCGCGCGGGTCTGCCTGAACATGCTGCAGTCACGCAGGTCCCGGCGGGAGGAACCGCTAGACGAGCACGTACCTGACCCGGTCGACGGGATCGATCCCGAACGCCAGGCGATCCTGGCCGACTCGGTGGGCTCCGCGCTGCTCGTCGTGCTCGACACGCTGGTGCCCGCCGAACGGCTCTCGTTCGTGCTGCACGACATGTTCGCCGTCCCCTTCAGCGAGATCGCTCCCATCGTCGAGCGGTCCCCGGCGGCGACACGGCAGCTGGCCAGCCGCGCGCG
>NZ_CAUVXO010000552.1:1212-3101 GCF_963555865.1 Protofrankia sp. Cr1 | reverse complement strand
TCGCCGGGTACAGGGCACACCCACAACCCCCACGGATCTGACCCGCCAGCGTGCGGTTGTCGAGGCCTTCCTCGCCGCATCGCGCAACGGCGACTTCGACGCGTTGCTCGCACTTCTCGACCCGGACGTCGTGCTCCGCGCCGACCCGGCCGCCGTGCAGGCCGCCGCGGCCAGGCGGGCCGCGGGTGCGCCAGCCCTGGCCGAGGAGGCCCACGGGGCGGCGGCCGTGGTCGACACGTTCTCGGGGCGCGCCCGAGCCGCACAACCGGCTCTCATCGACGGAGCCATGGGCGCCGTGTGGGCTCCGCGCGGAACACCGCGGGTCGTGTTCGACTTCACGATCATCGCCGGGAAGATCGTCGCGATCGACCTGCTGTCCGATCCCGAGCTGGTCGGCGGGCTCGACATCACGATCATCGGCGATGTGCCGGCGGGTATGGACTCCTGAACCGGGGAATGGCGCTCGGAGACCAGGTCACCGAAGCAGCGTCTACATTCCTCCGCGTGGCACCCTGAAGAATTGGCATTTCCTCAGGGTGCGACGCGGAGGAATGTAGAGTGGCCGTATGGGCACGAAGATCGGGCAGGTTGCCCAGGAGCTGGCCCGCACGAATCCGTGGTGGCGGACCGTCGAGTGGGCAGCGACGGATCCGGACCTGCGCGCCGTGCGCGACACCGGCCTCGGGTACCGGTCACCATGTCTGGACGGGCTGGTCGACGGGGGTCTCTACCTGCTGCGGGGACCTCGCCGGGTGGGCAAGACGGTGGCCGTGAAGCAGACCATCGTCGATCTGGTCAGACGCGGGACGCCACCGCAGGCGATCGTGCGGATCGCGGCGGACGTGTGGTCGGCGGAGGACCTGCGGACGGTCGTCCAGAACACCGCGCTGCCACCGGTACCGATTGGCACGGCACGGTGGTGGTTGTTCGATGAGATCACCGGGACGACCGGTGACTGGGCGGCGCAGATCAAGTGGTTGCGGGACAACGACCCCGAGTTCGCGGTGGCCACCGTGGTGTTGACCGGGTCGAACGCGGCGGGCCTGACCGCGTCCGCAGGCGTGCTCGCCGGCCGACGCGGACGCATCGACCATGGCGACCGCACCCTGCTGCCGCTGGGGTTCCGGAGCTTCGCGCGGCTGCTGCGACCCCACCTGCCGGACCTTCCCGCTGTCGACCTCGCCCACCTGCGGGGAGAGGCGGCCCGTAGAACATACGCCGATCTGTTGCCGTGGCTGGACGATCTGGTGCTCGCCTGGGAGACCTATCTGATGTACGGCGGATTCCCGATTGCCGTGGCGGCGGCCCGCGCCGGTGAACCGGTGCCGGCGTGGTTCATCGACGACGTCTTCAACGTCGTGTTCCGCGACGCTTTCTCGGCGTCCCAGCTCAGCCAGACCGGCACCGCTGCCCTGGTGGAACGACTCATGCGGTCGATGGCGGCTCCCGCCAACATGAGCAGGATCGGTGCTGACCTGGATCTCAAACACGACGTGGTAGCTCGCCACGTCCGCTATCTCGGCGACGCCTACCTGCTCTGGCACTGCCCGCAGAAGGCAGAACGTGCCTGGACAGCCCGGGAACGCGCCCAGGACAAACTGTACGCAATCGATCCACTGGTTGCGCGGCTGGCTCACCTGCGCAACCCCGCCCGATCCGACATCGACATCACCGTGCTCGCTGAGATGCAGACCGGCCTGGCCCTGCAGCGCTGTGCCCATGCCCGCGGTGTCGGATGGGCCGAGGACCTGTTTCTGTTCCACCTGCGTACCTCGTCCCGTCATGAGATCGACTTCGTCGCCGAGCAACTGGCCGGCACGGCGGTGGAGAGCAAGTACGTCGAGGGGGGCGCCTGGCGAGGTGCGACCGCCACCATCAGCGCGTCCGGG
>NZ_CAUVXO010000552.1:0-632 GCF_963555865.1 Protofrankia sp. Cr1 | reverse complement strand
CAGGCTGCGGTGCGCCGACGTTCATCTCGCACGGGGTGGTTTCCAGCTCGGGATGGTCCATAATCACACTGGTGCGACGGGCCCCGACACCCGAGCATGATGCGCACCCTTCGGAGGGCGACCGTGGAACATGACAAGCTGGACGGTCCGCTGACCACTGGAACCGCGCGCCGGAACGAGGTCAGGCGGGCACCGGAAACTCGTCCCACGCACGAAATCCTGCCGTCCCTGGCCGGCAACGCCGCGTTCGCCACGCTCGTCCACGACAGCCAGGCGACCGGTGCGTTCCGCGGAACACAGAACCCGACCGCCGCTGGCCGTTCGGCACTGTTCCGCAGCACCCTGCGCTCCCAGGGAGCCGGAGCGCTCGACCCGGAGATCGCCGATTCCATCCAGGTCCGCCGCGGTACAGGATCACCACTGTCCGAACCGGTACGCGCCGAGATGGAAGGCCACCTCGAAGCCGACCTGTCAGCGGTACGGGTCCACACCGACAGCACCGCCGCGACGTTGAACCGGGCCGTACAGGCCGAAGCATTCACCACCGGCACCGACGTCTTCTTCGCCCCAGGCCGATTCGACCCATCCTCCCCGACCGGCCGCGGCCTGCTCGCACACGAACTCACCCACGT
>NZ_CAUVXO010000551.1:0-3368 GCF_963555865.1 Protofrankia sp. Cr1 | reverse complement strand
TTCTGCGCAAGACCGACGCGCTTTTCACCAACGAGGCGGAGGCCCGGGTAGGCGACCAGGTGGACCTGGAGTGGCTGGCGGTCGCCTGGCGGCCGATTCCGTAGGGTTGCGATCGGTGGTACGCGGCTGCGAGGAGCGCCCTGATGGAGGCGGGCTGGTCGCGATCGACTCGACCGCTCGCACGGCGCCGGTGGTGTCGTTGTTGCCATACACGTACAGCGCATAGGGACGACCGACAGTCGCCTCCAGGCAGGGGTCGTGGATCTGGTCGAAGAACTTGCGGAAAGTCGCCTGCGTCGGATGATTACGTTACGTGTCCATGGAGCTTGCTGTCGCGGTGGTGCCCAGCTCCCAGCCTGCCTCACGGCAGCATTGTCGCCTCCGGCGCCGGCTGTCGCCTCCGGTTCTAGATATCCCAGGCGATCCGGCATCCTGGGAACACGGCGGTTCGGGCAGCTTGGGCACGGTATGCTACCCGCGGTAGCCGGGCTGGCGAGGACTGAAAATTCGGGGGATTGCGGACTTTCATGGGCTCTAGTTCTGACCGGCAAGACTCCAGCGGCGGCTCTGGCTTCATCGACCGAAAAGAGGCGCTCAAGCTGGCCGGCGGCGTACTGACCGGTCACGAGAAGCCCGTTGTCGTGTTCTATGGCCTGCCGGGCATGGGGAAGAGTACTCTCCTGGCGGAGGTCAAGAAGAGGCATGGCGATAGCCTCAGCGTCGAGCACATCAATCTGTCGGATTTCCGTGAAGATTTCGACGAGCGGATCCCCGGAGCGCTGGCGCGGGTTTTCATGAAGTACGTAAAGGGCCGAAAGCGAAAATCTGCAGAGAAGATCCTGGCTAGCTTCCCGGGCGAATCCGGACCGGCGCGGGTGATCGTCGCCGACCTGGAGGTCCGCCATGCGACCATGGTGAATTCCCCGGTAAATGTGCTGGTGCCCGGCCAAGGCCACTCGTCGTCCCGGGCCAGCCGTCGGGCGGAGCTAGATCGTCAGATCCACCGGCTGGCCGAGATCGCAATGCTGATGGGTGATCCGCCGGCCCTGCTGATCGACGGGGCCGAGACGATCACCTACGCCGCAGCGAACGCAGCCGACGCGGAGTCCGAGACGTTCGCGATTGAGGATACCTGGTTCCAGGATCGGGTGCTGCCCGCGGTGCTGAAGGCCGCGCCCAGACTTCGGATCATCCTGGCCGGTTTAGATGACTTTCAAATCCGAGATGTAGCGGCCGGTTCTATGGAGATCGAGGGCTGGGAGCTCGAGCACACTATGGCTTTCCTAGCGGCCGAACGAGTTGACCCAGCCCTAGCCGGCAGAATTCACGCGCTCGCGAAAGGCAACCCGCTCATAGTCAGTTGGCTGGCCGAGACGGCTGGCCTGCGTCATCAGTTGGCGACGGACGGATCCGACTGGTTGCGGGCGGCGCACCAAGAGAAGCTCTCTAAGTGGTTGACCCGGGAGTTTCTTGGGCTGCTTTCCGACCGGGAGCGGAAAGTGGTTGAGGCCGCCGCCGTGCTTCGCGAGGTGAATGTGGGATCATTGGCGGCGGTGTCGGAGGAAGACGTTGACACCCTCCTGATAAACCGGCTCAAGGGCCGCTCGTTCATGCGGGTGAGTCGAAGCGACCGAGGAGAGCAGATCTGGTCTATCCATCCGCAGGTCCGGCAGTGGATTCTCGACTTCATGGCTTTCGATGACAGCACCCGGTTACTGAGCCAGCGCAAGCGTCCCAGCGCCCACCGGCGGGCTGCCGCCTTCTACGCTGCCCGGTCGGACGGGTATTTCTCGACCGAGGTCGCTTACCACCGGATCGCCGCTGGCGACGGGTACCCCGGCCTACGGGACCAGATGAGTGCGGCGCTCACCGCCGGCCGGTACGACCGCGTTCTGGAGTACGTCGGGCTGGTGCTCGCTCGCGAGCACCAGCCCGAGGCGATCGCGGGCACGGAGGATCTCGTGGCCTACGCGCATGAATGCCATGGCGCGGTCCTCGTTCGTCGGCAGCGAGGAGACAGGGCGGTGGCGCCGTTCGACCGCGCCCGGGACATCTACGCTGGCCGGGGTGACACCATCGGAGTCGGCAACACCATGCTTGGCCGGGGATACGCTCACCTCCAATCCGGCAACCCTGAGCCGGCAACCCGGGATTTCGAGCGCGCGCGGAAAATTTTCCACGACGCTCCCACGCTGGCCGCGGTGAATGAGGTCGACGCCATTCTGGGATTGGCGGAGGCGGCCGTGAGAACGGGGACGTCCGACGCGTTCGAGGCCGCGCGCCGCTATCTCGATGAGGCCGACGGCCTGTGTGCGCGCACTGGCTCGCTCGGCAAATCCGGGCGGCGCGCCCACACCCTGTTCCGGCTCGGCGACATCAGCCTACGTCTCGATTCGGACGCGTCACAGGCCCGAGAGTACAAAGAACGGGCTGCGGCGATGCTCGAGGCCATCGGCGATCCAGCGACCGCAGCCGCTGTCCGGCGGGATATGGCCGCCGGCCAACGGTGACGGAGTCGGCGCCGCGATAGGTGGCCGGCTCAAGGGCGGATGACGATCCCGGACCGGGTCAGTGTGCTGTCCTTGACTCGGCGCCGGGCTGTGCCGCCGCGGGCGTGGATTCCGGACTGGTTCAGGTCCGAGCCGTCGACCCGGTCGACGACGGTCGCGGCACGGTCGGCGTCGGTGATGCTGTCGGTCACGGTCGAACCGCCGCCGATCCGAACGCTGACTCGACCGCGACCGCGGGTTCCCGCGGCGGCCGCCAAGCCGGCCAATACCGCGCCGACAACCGTCAACGCTATCAGAGCCGCCCCGAGCGTCCAGCTCCAGTCGCTGGTCAGCACGTTCGTCACCAGGCCGGTCAGGTTGGCGACCACCACCGTCAGGGCAACGGCCGGTCCAGCGCTGATGCTCACTATTCACTCCGTTCGTTTACCTGTCTTAAAGATCGCCTTCCGCAATCTTAACCTTAGCGTATCTATTGGAGAGCCCGAAGTCAGCCACCGCCACGGACCGACGGCGCCGTCGCTTTCGCGCCGGACCATTTCCGGGCGTGGACCGAACGCGTAGTTACCGATATTTGTCTACGCGATCGCTGTAGGCGGCCATTCTGACCGAGCCGCCATCGAAATCGGTCGGTCCGAACGCGGACGCACTGGCAATCAAGCGGCGACGGCCGTCGCCGCCGCCGTCACGGTACTGCTCACCGTCCAGGTCGCGGTGGGCACCTACGCGAAGACCGAGCCCCCGCCTCGGCGGCGTCGGTTCTTCTACTGGAACACACTCGCTTCTCGCCGTCCGAGCCGAGATAGATTCGCCTTTATCCGCGAAGCAGAGTGATCGCGCGACCAGCGGGGCTGGTCGCCG
>NZ_CAUVXO010000550.1:0-3368 GCF_963555865.1 Protofrankia sp. Cr1 | reverse complement strand
TAGCCAGTCGGGCCACCCGAGGGTGTGCACGAGATCAGCGGGGATGCCGTGCAGATCCGCGATCGCGAGCTGGGCGGCGATCTCCGGTGAGACAGTGCCGGACTCCCAGCGACTGATCTTCTCTCGGCGGGTGGCCATGTGTCCGTATCCCAGAGCTTCATGGTGGGCCGCGACACGACGCAGGTAGGCGGGCGCGGACAGGCCGGTCTGCGCCCGCAGGGCCGTTAACGGATGTCCGATGCTCATGGATGTCGATCAGCACTCCCGACGCCCTGAAATGGTCGATGCACGTCACCGTACCGACCGCTCAGGCGAGCCGGGCGCGGTAGGCAACGCCAAGCAACACGAGGGTGCTGGCGTAGACCGGGACTGATCGACAATTCTTCGAGTTCCACCGGGACATTCAGGTGGACCTCCGGATGTGAATGCCTCCCGGGTCCTCCCGTGCGATGTCCAGGTCCACTGCGCCGGTGAGGAGATTACGTTGGCCATATCTACGGCATCGCCATCGACGGGTCCCACCCGTCCCGGCCCTGGGCCGACCACGATGAAGGAACAGACGTTACAGAGACTTGCGCGTGCCCATATGTGGTATCCGTGGAGCCCCACGCGTGCGGACGGGAGTGACCGTCTTGTCATTGTGGCCGGAGAAGGCTGCGACGTGGTGGATATTCACGGGTGCCGCTATCTCGACGCCAAGAGCTGTCAGCTCAATGCGTCCGTCGGATACGGACATCCTCGGGTCGTGGCAGCGATCACGGCACAGATCGCTACCTTGATGACCTACGATCTTGTCGATGGTGTGACCGAGCCGGCAGTTCGGCTGGCGGCGAGGATCGCCGGAGTCACCGATGGTCTGCTATCCCGAACGTTTTTTTGCGGATCGGGCTCGGAAGCGACCGAGACGGCCGTGAAAATGGCACGGATGTTCCATGCGTTGCAGGGCGAACCGGAAAGGCGGTGGGTGCTGTCCCTGGCGGACGGGTATCACGGTGCGACGCTGGCGGCGCTGAGCCTGACCGACATGCCCATGATCCGGACGGGCAATAATCCCATTCCGGAGGGGTTCGCGTCGGTTCCCACGCCGCGCTGTGGTGATTGTGCGAACCGAACGCGGCATCAGCACTGCCGAATACCGGGGCCGGAGAGCCTCGCGGAGACGATCGAGACGATCGGAGCCGGGCGGGTTGCCGCATTCATCATGGAGCCGGTGCTGGGCGTCGGTGGGCTCGTTATTCCACCGGCCGGCTATCTGGAAGCCGTCCGGGAGATCTGCGACGAATTCGGGGTCTTGCTGATCTTCGACGAGGTGATGACCGGGTTCGGTCGGACGGGCCGCTGGTTCGCCCACCAACATGCCGGCATCATCCCGGACATTCTCACCAGCGGCAAAGGGCTCACCGGCGGTTATCTGCCGCTGGCGGCGGTGACGACCCGACCAGAGATCTATGACGTCTTTGCCGGTGATGCACTGCTGGGTGGGTTCCGTCACGGGCACACGATGGCCGGGCATGCGACCGCGTGCACGGCCGGGTTGGCGGTCCTCGACATCGTGGACTCCGACGGGCTGGTGAACCGGTCGGCTCGGCTGGGCGCGGACCTGCTGACGGCGCTGACGCCGCTGCGCCGGCAGCGGTGGGTGCACGATGTGCGCGGTGTCGGCCTGTTGATCGGTATCGAGGTCGACACCGTGGACCGAGCGGTTGCGCTGTCCCGCGCGGCACGCGACGCCGGGGTCCTCCTCCGCCAGCAGGGACCGGTTCTCACGGTTGCCCCACCGCTGATCGTCACCGAGTCGCAAGCTGCCCGGATCGCTGCGGTGCTCGCCTCCTGTGTCGCCGAGTTGGAGACCCGGCGGTGACCGGCGGAGGGCCGCTGACGGTCGTCGTGCCGTGCGCGGGTCACGGTACCCGGCTGGGTGTGCCGTTCCCGAAGGAACTGCTGCCGGTGGCCGCCGGACGCGTGCTGCTGGACGGGGTGTTCGAGCTCCTGGCCGTCCATCGCGACTCGGTCCGAGTAGTACTGGTCGTCGGCGCCGACCGCCATGCCACCGTCGCCTACGTCACCGGCCGATATCCCGACTGGCCCGTCGCGTTCGTCCCGCAGGCCCCGAACACCCACGAGATGCTCGGCGCGGTCCGCTCGGCCCTGCCGTGGTGTCACGGGCGGGTGCTGGTGCTGCTCCCGGACCAGTGGCTGACCGCACCACCCGCGGACGATCCGGTGACCGCGACCATGACGGTCCTGGCGGACGCCCCCGCGTGTTTCCTGGCCGCACCCGAGACCAATCCGGCCCGGATCGCCGTCGATGGCGCGTTACGGATCGAACGGCCTGGTGACGGCATGGACGGCCCGTGGCGGGTGATGGCATTGGCGGACAAGCCCGGCCACGGCCGGACCGCAGGTTTCAACGCGGTCTGGTTCGGCGTCGCCTTCACCATGGCCGCGGCAGCGGGGGCTGTGGAGCAGATGGAGCGGGCGGTCGCCGGCGACCTGACCGGCCGGGTATGGCAGGACGGGCCGCTGGCGGGCTGTCCGGTCGTGCTGGTGCCGTCGTTCGTCGACCTGGGGACCTGGCCGGCGCTGACCGCCTACTGGGCCACGGCAGGACAGCACCGATGAACGTTGTGATCTTTTCGGGGCCGTATCCGGTCGGCGAACAGATGGGCGGGGTGGGTTTGCGACTGTGGGAGTTGGCGCAGACGGTGGCCGGCGCCGGGGTGGGCGTCGCCCTGGTGACCCCGACCGGCTGCGACCTGACCTGTCCGGGTGTCGAGGCGATGGTCTTCGCCGAGGAGCGCTGGCCCGATCTCATCGACGCCGCGGACGCAGTGGTGACCACCGATTTACCCGACAGCCGGCTCCTGCTGTATGCGCACGCCGCCGGCCGACTGCTGGTCACCGAAAACGCCGTCCCGATCGAACATCTGGGCTACGACGGGGTCCGGCGTGCCTGCGATCCGGACGAGGCCTACGCCGACCTGCGGGACCGCTACCTGCTCCAGACCTGGCTAAGTGATCACTTCCTGGTTCGCTCGCCGGTGGAACGGGCAACAACCATCGCGGTCCTCGCCGCGGCGGGCCGCCTCGGCTATCTCCACTACATCACCGGACCGACACTGCCCGATCTGATCAGCCTGCTGCCGGTCGGATTCACCGACGACGCGGCGGCCCGCGCGGACCGTGCGCGGGTGACGGTGGAGGAGACCGAGCTGGTCTGGAGCGGCGGGATCTGGGAGTACTTCGACGCCGGGGTGCTCCTACACGCGCTGGTGCTGCTCCGCGATGGCGGAACGACCGTCCGCGTGCGGTTCTGCTACCCACCGCCGCCGGGTCAGCGGCTCGGTGAAGCCAGCCGGCTGCTGCGG
>NZ_CAUVXO010000549.1:0-3376 GCF_963555865.1 Protofrankia sp. Cr1 | reverse complement strand
TATCTCTTGATCTGCTCCGGCGCCATGAACGCCGGCGTGCCGAACAGGCCTGTCTGCTGGGTGGCCGCGGTCGTGGCGTCCACGGCACGGGAGACTCCGAAATCGATGACCCGCGGGCTGCGATACGACGGCAACAGCACGTTCGACGGCTTGAGATCGCAGTGCACGATCCCGGCGGTGTGAATACCGATCATCGCGACCGCGACCGCCACCGCAAGTTGATGGAGCTCGGCGCCTCGGAGCGGACCGTCGCGTTCGACCACCACGCTGAGCGTCGGACCGTCGACAAATTCGGTGACGATGTACGGCTGCTCGGCTTCGGCATTGACGTCCAAGACCGCAGCGGTACATGACGGCGCGACCCGCTGGGCGTTCCTGGCCTCCCGCCGGAACAACGCGCGGAACTTGGGGTCGCTGGCGATCTCGGAACGGATGACCTTGACTGCGACCACCCGACCGTGGGGATCCTCGGCCCGGTAGACGATGCCCATGCCCCCGGCACCGAGCCGACCGAGAAGACGGTAGGGGCCGATCCGTTCCGGATCTCCGGGGGCCAGCCCGGCGGGAATGGTCACGTTCTTCCGGCGGACCGGACGGCAGGGAACAGGACCACCAGCCCTGCCGCAGTGCAGGACAAGCAGCAGGCAGCCGGCCCGCGCCGCCCCATCATCGGGATCCTCCTGTCGTCAATGACCCGTAGTCTGCCATCACAGCGACGCGGATTGGCCGCGGTAGGTCAGAACGGGACGTGACGGCGTACCTCGGTCCGATCAACCTCAACCGGTTCTCCGGCCCGTTCAGACGGTCAAGCCGTCAGGCGGTCAAGCGCTCTCAGGCAGAGCACTTCGAGATCAGGCAGTCGGAGAGTCGGACGAAGCGGAAGCCGGCTCCGCTCAGTCGGGGCAGCGCGGCGGCCATCCCCTTGGCGGTACCGCCCGCAGGATGGTTCATATGGCCGATGATGATGGATCCCGGTCGTGCCGTGAGAACGGCCTTCTCAACCTGGTCGGGCGGGTAGGTCGCCCCGGCATCGCCGTTGACGTCAAAGTTGACGATGTGTTCATCGAGGTCTGCCACGATACGCGTCGCGATGTCGTCGCAGTGTGCCGTGCCCGCCCGAAAGAACCGCGGCGGACGTCCGAGGAGCGCGCTCAGTTTGTCCCGGTTTCCGGCGACCTCGTCGAACACCTCGCCGGCATCATGTGTACCCATGATCCCGTAAGCGGACTGACCGGACACCGACAGCGGGCGATGTTGTGTGCCGTGGTTGGCGATCTCGAACAGCGGATCGGCTGCGAGCTCGGTGAAGACCGGACGGTTGGCGTCAATCCAGCGGGAGTTGAGGAAAAGAGTGGCGGGCACCCGCTGCCGACGAAGGAAATCGATCAGCTCCTGATCGTAACCGCTGCCGAGCGGCCCGCCACACGCATCGAACGTCAACGCGATCGTCCTGCCCGTGGTGGGCGGCAACATCGTGGTCACGCCGGGAACGTCGAGGCCCCAGGCGACAGGCCGGATGGAACCGTAGCGGGCGATCACCTCATCGCGGGTCACCCCACCCGCCACCGGTGTCGGTGTCGCTGTCGGTGTCGGTGTCGCTGTCGGGCTGGCCGGCACCGGGCGGGTCGAGGACACGGCACCCACCGACCCGGGCGGATCGGGCCGCGGCAGCCCCCGACGCCCCCGCCATGGTCGGGTGGAGACGGGCTCCGGCACGCCGGGCGATCCGCCGTGCGGCGCGGCGCAGCCAACAAGAAACGGACCGGCCACGCCAGCCGCCAGCAGTGCCCGGCGACTCAGTGGCAAGCTGTCCCCCAATGCCGATCGGCCGCGACCATGGTTACCGCTCGAACCCGAACCATCGGGGCCGGGTAGGACCAAAGGTCATAAGTGTGACGTCATGAGTGTGACACAGCGGCCCGCTGTCCCGCCTGAACATGATCCTCTTGTCGAAGGTGTAACCCCGCTGGCTATCTGATGGGTGAAGGAAAACGTCGGCGACGAGTGCAACGGTGGAGCGGTGACGCCCAGTGGTGGATGGGATGTCGTGGATCCGGCGTCGGTCATCGGGCGCGGCGCAGCAGGCTCGCGTCGAAGCGGAGCCCGGTGAGAATGCCGGCGACGAGCCGCCGTCCCCGGTGCCGCATCTGCACGTGGTGTCCGACGACACCTACTCGGGCTGGGAGGAGATCTACCGTGACAATACGGACCGGATGTACCGGATCATGTACGCGAAGGTCGGTAACCGGGCGGACGCTGAGGACCTGACAGCCGAGGTCTTCATGGCTGCGCTGCGTCCGCTGCGAGTCTCGGCAAGTGTCGGTGAGGTACGGGCATACCTGCTTGCGACCGCCCGCACGGTCCTGGCTGCGCACTGGCGGCGCACGCTCGGCCTGGAAATCACCACTCTTGATGAGGAGCGCGCGCAGACGGCGTTCGGCGACCCGGCCGTCTGGCTGGACGCGCCCGCGCGGGCCGAGGCCATCCTGACGGAGTTGCCGCCGCGGTACCAGCGCATCCTCCGGCTGCGGTTCCTGGACTCGCATTCGGTCCGAGAGGCAGCGGCCGAGCTGGGGGTGAGTGTGGCGAACGCAAAGGTCCTCCAACACCGGGCCTTGCGCTATGCGGCCGAGGTCGCCCAGAGGACGGAGAGGTGAGGATGCGCGGCGCGCGGAGGTTCATTGACGATCTGATTGGTGAACGTCGCCCGACGCCGTTCCGCGCCAAACCCGAGGATGTCGCGCCGCTACGGACGGCGATCGTGCTACGGGCCGCGCAGCCGGGCGGTGACGCGCCCCGCGCGGAGTTCATCGCGGAGCTGCACCAACGGCTGGCGTCCGCCCGGGGGGAACCTGAGGGCTGTGGATCTGCAGGTGACGGTCTGGCAGGTGACGGTGCGGCGGCGCCACGGCGGGCCGGAACGCGTCGGCGATTCGTGCAGGGGACGTCGGTGGCTGCCGGTGCGGCCGCCATCGGCGCCGGCCTCGAGCACCTGTGGGAGGACGGCGGCCCCGCAGCGGAAACCGTCGTTGCGGCGGGCGGCACGGTGGTGCCCAACGTCGGGGCCTGGTGGACCGTCGCGACCAGCCAGGACCTGCCGGAAGGAGGAATACGCACGTTCGACCTCGGCACTGTGACCGGATTCGTGGAACGTGTCGGCGGCCAGGTGCGCGCCGTTTCCGGTGTCTGCACACATCAGGGATTCCAGCTGGCGTTGGACGCTGCGGTGCGGCGCCTGAACTGCCCCTGTCACCGGACTGTCTTCGCCATGACCGGCGAGGTGGTGCGGTCACAGTTGCGACCGCCGCCACGGACGCTGCCGGAACTGGAAGTCCGTGAGGCCGGCGGCGTTGTGCAGATCTACGCCCCCCCGAAA
>NZ_CAUVXO010000548.1:0-3378 GCF_963555865.1 Protofrankia sp. Cr1 | reverse complement strand
ACGGCCGCGTACATGCGGCCATCCGCCCGGGTCACCCCGCGCGGCACCGGACGCGTCATATTCGCATGTTATGACCGAGAGCACCGACCCCGGTCGCCTCAGGGTTCACCGCACGCGCAGCGCGGTGGTACGATATCGTGTACCACTTTGAAGGTGAGGTAGCTGTGGCTGTCACCGCCAGCGAAGCACGCAAGCGCCTGTTCCCGCTGATCGAACAGGTCAACGCCGACCAGGAACCGATTGAGATCCTCTCCAAGCGCGGCACGGCCTACCTGGTGTCAGAGGCCCAGTTCCGGTCCATGCAGGAGACGGCTTACCTGCTACGTTCCCCCGCCAATGCCGCGCACTTGGCGGCCAGCATCGCCGAGGCGGACGCAGGCGCCGTGGAGGAACACGAGCTGCTGGGCCCGTGAGGGTCGTTTTTACTTCGCGGGCCTGGGCCGACTACACGTCCTGGGCCGACGACCGCACGACGCTGCGCCGGATTAACCGCCTGATCGAGGAGTCGGCGCGCGACCCGGCCACCGGAATCGGTAAACCGGAGCAGCTGTCGCAGAATCTATCCGGGTACTGGTCGCGACGAATCACGGACGAACACCGTCTGGTCTACCATGTGCACGGAGACGATCTGATCCTTATTCAGGTTCGCTACCACTACTGAATGGCCCGTCCCCGCTCACGCGATAGGGTTCGACGCGACAGTGATCGGCATGGGGGGCGTTCCTGTGTTCCGCGGAACGCACTGACCAGCTCGTCGGGTCGCTGTTCAGCTGGGTGATCGGGCGTTCGCTGTCCCGTGTGCGCTGATCGCTACCGCGGTTGCGCTAGAAGCCCCGCCGGGTGGGTACCGGGCGGGGCTTGGTGGGCAGGTTGTCGGGGTGCTGTGCACCGTGTCGCGGTGGTCGCCAGTCCGCCGCCCCCTTATTCGGCTCTTCGCAGTTGGCCAGAGGTCGTAGTCGTCTGATTACGTGGCGGTCGCGTGTGCGGTTACGGTCGGTCGCCACGGCGGGCGGGCGGCGCGGGAGGCGGTGTACCGGGCCCGGAGTTGCTGGTTGGCGACGTTGGTCATCCCGAACGCCACCCGGTAGATCAGCTTCGTGAGGCGGTTGACGCCCTCGGCGGCCGCGTTGGAGATCCCGTGCTAGACCGCATTCGTGATCTCCTCGAGCCAATTGTCGATGGTCTCGGTCGCGGTGACGAGCTCGGGGATGCCGGTACCGAAGGTCGCGACGTGGTCGAAGAACCGGAACAGCGCGTGCGCGATCTCGGTGCGGGTGATCGGCCGGCCGGTCCGTGACGGGGAGAGCGGCTTGAGGACCCTGAGCAGCAGGTTCTTCGCGGTCCAGGACACGCGCAGGTCGTAGGCGGCGTCGCCGTCGATCATGACGAGTTCGCCGAGCCCGTCGAGGATCTTCCGTCGGCCGCGGTCCGAGAGCCGGCCGGGCCCGTAGCGCAGCGCGTTCGTGAGCGGGTACTCGATGTCGGTGGCGCGGCCGCGCCGGCCGTGGAGCTGGTGGCTGATGCGTCGTCGCACGTCATCGCACATCGTGCCCATGTGCTGGGCCACGTGAAAATGGTCAGCTGCGACGATCGCGTGCGGGAGCGCCTCGCGGGCGACGGCCCGGTAGGAGGTCGACATGTCGATCGTGACCGCTCAGATCTCGTCGCGCCAGGCCGCCGGCTGGGCACGGATCCAGGCGATCACGGGGGCCTTCGTTCGGGTCTCGACCACGCCGAGCAGGCCGTGCCCGCCCGCGGAGTCGGTCACCACGGTCTGCCAGCGGTCGGCCTCGGGTTCCCACCCGCCCTCGTCGCCGCGGCGGTAGCGCGGCTTCCCGCGGCGCTGGTCGTCGAGCCCGAGAACGCCCGTCGCGGGCAGCGGGCCGAACACCGACCGCAACCGGCGCCGGTTCTCCTGCTCGTCCTGCGGCTCGGTCCCGGGCTCGTCCGCCAGCGGCGACGCACCGGCCTCGTCAGCCTCCTCGCGCGCGGCCGGGCCGACGGCCGGCTCGTCGGCGAGGACCGGGGCGAGCAGGTCACTGGCCACCTTCTGCTCACTGACCGTGATGCCCGCCCGTTCGGTGAGCCTGACGAACGCGCCGTGCGCCGTGTGCCAGGCCACCCGCGCCCACCGCGCGGCCACGTCGACGGACAGCATGCCGTCACCGACCAGATGCCCGAGCGTGTCGAGCGCGGACAGCGTCACCCGCCCGCCGGGCGCGGTGAACCCCGCTGGGCGGGCGAACGACCCCCGCTCACAGGACTGGCTCCCGCAGGCCAGGACCCGTTTGTCGAGCGTCACCCGCAGCGGCACCATCACGAAGTGCCGCGCCGTGTGGCCGACCCGCTCCTTCACGCGCACCGCCACGGCCCCGCAGCCGGGACAGCGACACTCCGTCTCCGGCGCCGTCACCATATGCCGCACCGCCGAACCATCCGCCTCGAACTCCAACACCTCGGCCACGAACCCCGGCAACCCCGCCACCGCCGCCACCGCACGACCAGCCGTACCCTCGAACAACGACGCACCCGTTCTTCTGGCGATCACGGACCTTAGACAAGTCGTGATCTTCCCGGATGGGCGGGTACGTCCTTTTCACGACCCCAGACCTGTCACGCTCCGCCACAACAACAGGTCACGGATGGTCAGCTATCAAACACGATCTCTGGGCAAGTGCGGAGAGCCCGATTGACATTTGAAGGGCTTTTGGCAAGATGACAGATGTTGTAATCGGTGGTGATAGTTACCGAATTTTCCTATTTATTAGCATTCACGAAGAAGATGAGTATATTGAATGTCGAAATCTGGCGTCAGGGGTTCCGCAGGAAATAGTATGCGAAGTCCGCCTCACGGATACGGGGGCGAATTTCTTGTTGCCGACATCGAGGGAGATTGACCTGGAGTTGCTGCGTGCTGTTCTCAAATATCTTGATGATTTGGACCGATGAATTGATCGGAAAAATCGGTCGGAACGTGGGCAGGCTGCGGCCTACCCGGTGCCTTGGCTGCTGATTGGTGACTGTGGGTGATGTGAGGGCTGGGTAGGGCGGCGGGGTTCAGGGCTTCACGCCGACCGCGATGACTGGTTGGCCCGGATGCTGGGGTTGCTGGCCGACCGGGACACGATCGCGGGCGTGTTGGACAGGTGTGGGCATGTGGACCCGCGTCGCCGGGTGCTGACCGGGGCGGTGACCGTGCTGGCGGTGCTGGGGTTGTGCCTGTTCCGGCGGGAGAACGACGACCTGGTCCTGGCCCGGGTGGTCGCGGTAGCCCCGGGGGTGGTGGAGCCGGGTGACGGGCCGCCGATGCCCTCTCTGCCAAGCTTGGCAGAGAGGGCATCGGTATGTCTACGGCAACGCCAATCCGCTGGCGTTCAA
>NZ_CAUVXO010000547.1:0-3380 GCF_963555865.1 Protofrankia sp. Cr1 | reverse complement strand
CAGCGTCGAGCGGTAGACCACCGCCGACAGCGACAGCGGCAGACCGGCGTCCTGGAACGCCCGCACCCCTTCCATCACCGTGTCGTAGTCGCCACGGACCCGGTTCGTTGTCGCTCTGGGGCCCTCCAGCCCGACGTTGACGAACGCGACCCTGCCGGCCAGGTCACCGGCGTGCTGGAGGCCGCGGGTCGCGTTGGTCGGCACGCCGATGACCGTCCCGGCGAACATGTCGACGATGTCGATGAAGTCCCGGCGCAGCAGCGGCTCACCGCCGGACAGGAACACCCGGGGCACCCCGGCCAAGTTGTCCCGCATCCGCTCCAGCGCGGCCAGGGTGGGGTCCGGTTCCTGCAACGTCTCGGAGCAGAACGAGCAGTCGAAGTTGCACCGCTTGGTGACCTGAAGGATCACCGACAGCGGACCGGCCGCCACCGCGGCGACCGCCTCCAGGTCCGCCGACGCCGCGAGGTGGAAGTGATGCCCGTCGGTGAAGACCACAGGTTCCTCAGCGCGGGAAGGCCCCTCGTCACCGGCGGACCGCGCCGTGGGATCGACGGCAGGCACGGGTGGGGAATATGCGATCATCAGGTCCTTCTCGACGTAGGCGCGTACGGCGACAGGGCCAGCCGACCGCCGCCTTCGTGACGGCGCGCTGTCGCGCCGACGCTGAACGCCTCCAGCGTCCCAACCGGCCGCACGCGAGTCATTCCCTGCGGTGCGAACATCTGATTCGGGCCGGCGCAGCGCCACTGACCTGCGACAACAGTGCTGGCGGGCCGGTTGTGTTCGGCTCGAACCCGTTGATCCGTTCGGCCGATCCCACCAACACCCGACCTTGATCTTTCATCTGTGTGGGGCCACGCGCAGGGCAGCACCGCCCGTCACCCTGCTTCTGCCTCCCGGAACGGGGGCGGTTGCTTACCTGCCGTCCTGGCCAGAGCGCAGCTCGCGGAGGAGCAGGTCGACCTGCGCATGCTCAAGGTCCTTGTGCTCGAACCACGTCCGGAGGAGTTCTTCCGCACCGCGAAGCATCGTGTCGGGTAGTCCGACGGTCCGATAGCTCTCGGCCGCCTGGGCGAGTTCGGGTCCCCACCGCCAGGCGCGGGCCGCGACAGTGGCGAAGAAATCAGGTTCGGCGAGCGCCGGTCGGCTCCGTCTCCGGGCCTCGTCGGTGAGCGCCTGCTGGACGCCGTACTCGGCAGCCAGTGCGTGCGCGAGCGCGGCGAGAACCCGCGACGTCTTCGCAAACGACGAGTGGGCGATCTTCAGGGCAGACGCCGCACCCACCTGGCCATCGAGGACGACAACCTGCACGGCCGATCCGGAGAACAGCGTCGCGATCTCGCCGGTGAGGCGAGCAGCCCCGGCCAGGTACAGGCGCGTGGTTTCCTGCCGCTTCGGGACCGGGCCGATGAGGCAGCCATCAACGATGGTGCCACCCGCCTTGGTCACGAGCCCGTCGATGACGCGCATACGTTCCGGGTTGACGGCATTGGCGTCCACGTACAGGCCCGTGAACCCCGCCGCGGCCACCGCCTGCGCCACGTCGAGCGCGGCCTCCGGCGGACACAACGACAGCAGGATCTGGGTGCCTTCACAAAGTTCTTCCAGGCGGTCGACCGGCCGGAGGCCGGCATCCTGGGCCCGTCGCAGCGTCCGCGGGCTTCGTCCAGCGGGGCAGTACAGCACCTCGTGCCCTCCAGCCCGCAAGATCTCGCCGATCCGTGCCCCCATGCTTCCCGGGTGTAGCAGCCCAATCCGACGGGGCGTCACGGGACCTGGTTTCCTTCCTCGCCAGTGGCGGCGGGATCTGCCGCCGTCGGCCGAGACCGCACGGCCAGGTGTGATCTGATCTGGTCGCGCAGCTCGGCGGCGAGTGCCTGCCCTCGGTAGGCCGGCCGGTCGAGAATGGTCAGGACCTGGGTGAGGCGTCGCATCGCACTCTCGACACGCCGGACCGACGACATCTCGATCACGATGCGGATCTCGGACACCGCACCGTCTAGATCACCGCGCAGGATGCGGGCGAGGGCAACGTCCGTGCGGGCCAGGGACTCCTCGCCGACGCGCCGTTGCCCCTCTGGCAGCGCCGCAAGGAGGGCGACAGCGGTGGCCGCGTCCCGTTCGGCTGCTTGGAGGCTGGTGCGCGTTGGGGTTAGCCACAGAGTTGCGGAACTTGCGGAGTACAGCTGCTTGGCTAGCGGGAAGGCCAGCATGCCACCAGGATCATCGTCGAGCGCGACGCGTTCCCTGGCCTCCGCCGCGCGGCCGAGGGCTGCACGTGCCTCGTGGCCGTCGCCCATCCGGGCCAGCGCCCGCGCTTCCAGTGACGCGAGACGGACCCTGGAAGTTCCCCGCTCCGGCAGGTAACGCCAACCGTCCTGGGCCAGTTCCACAGCGTCAGCCGGCCGGTCGTCCCAGTAGCCGAGCATGCTCTGGGTGCCTCGAACCCAGGCCCGCAGGCCGTTGTGACCCGCCTGGTCCGCACAGGCGAAGGCAACACGGGCATGCGTCTGCGCGGAATCAAGCGAACCCAGATCGAAGGCGGCGTTGGCGAGGATGCCGCTCAGAAGCCCCGCCAGGTAGCACAGATCGCGTGACCGGTCCGGCCGATGTCTCACCGTCAACAGCGGAAAGACCCTGGCGCGCAGCGCACGGACCTCAAGAAAAGTAGGCAGCGCGGGTCTCTGCGAGTAGAGAGTGACGATCCGCCTTATATCGGCGTTGATTTGTTCCAATGCGAGCGAGCCGATAGGAGTCACGTCGATGGTGTGGAGGGCGTTCGCGGATTCCTCAGATGCGCCGCGGAGAATCTGCTCTACCGTTCTGGGCGCTGGGAGCGGCTCGACGGCGGCGGCCGGCCAGAGCGTCTCGATCGTTACCGGCCATCCCTGTGAGATCGGCAATGGCATCCCGAGATCCGCCGAAATTTCCGCGCGAGCAGCCACGGAGCCCGACTGGAGAAGCCCCGGATTGGGAGGCACAGCCCGAGGTGCGGGCAGATTGCGGCCATCGTCAGGCTCGACACGGTCGATGCGGCTGATGAGGAGGACGTCGGCGGGTGGGAGGTTTGCGCGGTCGTCGAGGTCGATGAGGTTGTGGATGCTGGTGCCGTAGACCTCGGCGAGCACATTGAGGAGCTGGGGGGTGGGCCGGCGGCGGTTGTTCGGCAGCGGCCAGTTCTCCAGCTCGGATAGCCGGGGGGCGGTCATGGGCGCGGAGCCGTGAGGGTCGAGGCCGGTCCGGGCGGCGTGGGCGTTGATGCGGCCTGCGGCCTGCATCTGGGTCCAGCCGTGTGCGACGCGGTGGGCGGCGCGGGGACGGTAGTTGTAGCGGCGGGCGAACTCGATCGCGATCTCGTCATGGGACATACCGACCGC
>NZ_CAUVXO010000546.1:0-3380 GCF_963555865.1 Protofrankia sp. Cr1 | reverse complement strand
GGGTGGAACTGATACTCGCGAAGGACATCAACGCGCTGCGCCGCGTCATCATCGCCGAGCAGGTGCGCCACCCCGAACTCATGGAGGAGTGGGCCCGCCCGCGCACCGTCTTCGAGACGGTCCTCACGCACAAAATCGAACAGGAGATCCACAAGGGGGTCCTCGATGTGCGCGACGTCGACCTGGCTGCCCGCCAACTCGTACTGCTCACCGCGCATGAAGCGGCGGAGCAGTCCCGCTACGGGATGCGCGACCTCTCACCCGCCGACATCGAGAAGATCGTCGACGACGGCGTTGAGATGTGGCTGCGCTGCTACCGAACACGCCGGTAGGTGCACCGCAAGCGAGACGGCAAGATCGCACGTCAAGACGATCCGGGACGCGGCGTCGCGGGGCCGGGGTACGCACCTCGCCGCGTTGTCGTCGGTCGACACCCAACACCTCCGGTGCCTCCCTCCTCCGCCTCGCGATCCACGCCCCTATTGCCGGGCGCTCTAAGTCATGATCATTGGGCTGCTGCCGTTGGCGTGACCCCGCGGTGATCGTTATGTACCCGGTGGTGTCCCAAGTCGTTCATGGGCCGTCCTCGCCGTCCGCCTCACCTTTTCTCGAAGTCGTTCGCCGGCTCCACCCCCAGCACGAACGCCCCATGGGGAAACACATCCCCGAACCGCACCGGAATCCACCGCGGTACCGCCATGGCCATCACCTCTCCCGTCCCGGCTCTGCGAGGTTCCCCGCCGAGCCACTCTCTTGACCTTATGGCCTATGCCACTAGCCAAAAGAGTGGCATAGGCCAGTCCTTGGAGACAAATCCCTTTTGAAGATTTTTCTGGCTGACTACGGTCTGGGCGCTTGGTACGGGACGATCGCGATCATTGGGATGAGCCGGCGGCCGGCGAAACCGGGTGAGACGGCGTGTACGTCGGCTGTCGGACATCAGCACTGGCCGGCTTGACGGGAGGGCCGTGCCGGGTGACCGTCCGGGCCGGGGCGACCAGGGCCAGCACGCGGACAGCCTCTCGCCAGGCATTCCGCGCCGCCGCCACCTCTTCGAACGCGGCATGCTCGGCCCGCGCCAGCTCCTGCGCCCGGGCGTCGGCTTCCGCCCAGATTCGCCAAGCGTGGTCTTCCACTGCTGCCGCCGCGTCAGCGTCCGGCCAGGCCGACCCGTCACGGACCCGCCAGATCAGGGTGAGGTCGACATCACCGTCGAAGTCGGTCAGGCGCGCACCCGGTGGCATACCGGCCTCGACCGCGCGGATCAGTTCCTGTTTACTCATGCCCAGTTCCACCACCAATTCGTGATCGGAAACGGCCATCTGCGATCTCCTCTCGCGGTAGGACGTGTTGGCGCAGAGCGCACACCGGTTGCGTGCGCCGCAAGCGGGATGAGCGTCGGGCTAGTCGATCACCGAGTAGCCCTGTTCGAAGGTCCACTTATTGGGTGGGTACACGGCTTCGGCGAACTCGATGGGCTGCTGTTGCGCGTCGTAGACCGTGTGATGGACCACGAGCACGGCAGCCGGCCCGTCGCCGAGTTCCAGTTCCGCGCGCTCCAGGTCGCTTGCGAGCCGCGCGGCGATGGTGTCCCGGGCGTACCTGCCGCGCCGGCCGGTCTTCTCCTCGACGTAGGCGAGGGTGCCGTGTCGGATGCGTTCCCGCTGGAGCAGCAGTGGCGCGACGTCGGCCAGTGCTGGTGCGTACCAGGATGTCGACACCTCCGACCGGGGACCGTCCTCCGAGTGGGTGATCCGACGCCGGCGGATGCCCCGCCCCGGGAATGGCAGTCCCAACGCCTCCGCCGCGTACTCCGTCAGATCCGTGCTCTCCGCGGCGACGATTTCCGCCCACTCGCCGGTCGTGTAGATCTTCCCGGTCTCCCGTGAGTGCCGGTAGCGGTCCCGGGCGCGCCGGTGTAGCCGCACCTGATCCAGCACGAACGTGCCCGCACCTTGCCGCGAGCCCACCAGCCCCTGAGTGCGTAGTGCTTCCAGCGCCTTCGTGGCCGTCGGTCGGCTGACGTTCCAGTCCGCGGCAAGGGCGCGTTCGGAGGGGACCTCGTCCCCGGGGCGCAGGTCATCCGCCAAGATCTTGTCGCGGATGTGGTTGGCGATCTGAAGGTACTTCGGGAGGGCTTGTTGGATCTCCGGCATAACTGGCGACCTTTGGCTAGTGGTCAAGTCCAGTCGCACCATACGCCAACTTTGCTATGAAACAAAGAGGAGGTGACTCGTAGGCTCGGTGTCGTGGGTGCGCTCCTGATCGCTGCTGGTGGCGGTGGCGACGCCTTGGCGGCCAGCGCCCTCCATCAGATCCTCAGGCCGACCGACCCGGCGCCGACCGTGCTCACCTACGCGTGGGAACGTCTCCGCGTAGATCCGCTTCCCGGGCCCCGCGGCCCCGCCGGTTTCACCGCGCTCGTACCTGTGGGCCGCTTCAACTGGCAGATCATCCCGAGCTCGGACACAACGCCGCCGGGCCGCTCTACTCTTCCGCGTCTGGCCGGTCAGATCGACGCCCGTCTCCTGCTCATCGATCCGGGCGGTGGCGCGGCCGGTATCCGCCGCCAGGTCGCCGAACTGGTCGAGATCTCCGCTGCCGCCCGCGTGTGGATCGTCGATGTGGGCGGCGACGCAGTGGCCCATGGCGACGAACCCGGTCTGCGCAGCCCCCTTGCCGACGGTCTGGCCCTCGCCGCGTGCACCGCTCTGCCCGTCCCCGTCGAGATCCTCACGGCCGGCCCCGGCCTGGACGGTGAGCTTTCCGAGGCTGAGGTTGTCGCCCGCGTCGCGGTACTCGGCGGAGAGCGCCTGCATCGGCTGCACCGCGACGAGGTCCAGCCGCTGCGTGACCATCTTGGCTGGCACCCCACTGAAGCGACGGCCCTGCTGACCGCCGCCGCGCTCGGAGCCCGGGGCAGAGTCGAGATACGCGACAGCGGAACCCCCGTGGAACTCACCGACCGCAGCGCCGACATCTACCGTGTAGATCTACCCGCTCTCGTGGCCGGTACCCGGTACGTCGCGTCTCTTGCCGAGACCGGCACGCTCGATCAGGCTGAGGACGTCATTCGCCGCATCTGCGGCGCCTCGGACATCGACTACGAACGGGCCAAGGCTCTGCGGCTGTCGGGTCCCCGTCCGCCGCGTCCCATCGAGGAGCTACGCCGTGACGCCGACGCTTACACCGCCGAGGCCCGAGCCAACGGCATCGATTATCTGACGTTTCGCCGTCTTGCCGAAGCCCTCAACACCAGTCCCGACGACATCGCCCGTCTTCGGGCCCATTTAACCGTCCCGTTGTGGCCGGTCCGTGATTCCCGCTGACCTCCTGCCGGGCAGCCGGGAGACAGCCTCCGTCGCTTCACTTCCCTGGCA
>NZ_CAUVXO010000545.1:1608-3989 GCF_963555865.1 Protofrankia sp. Cr1 | reverse complement strand
TAGAGGTACAGACAGCGACGCTTGAGCGCCTCGGAAAGCTCCCGCGTCGCGTTGCTGGTGAGGACCACGAACGGACGGCGGCTCGCCACAATCGTGCCGAACTCGGGAATCGTCACCTGGAAGTCCGAGAGCACCTCCAGCAGCAGCCCTTCAACCTCGACGTCGGCCTTGTCCGTCTCGTCGATCAGGAGCACGGTCGGGTCGTTGCGCCGGATCGCGGCCAGCAACGGCCTCGCCAGCAGGAACTCTTCGCTGAAAATGTCGTCATGGGTCTCGTCCCACGACTCGTCATTGCGCCCGGCCTGGATGCGCAGGAGCTGCTTTTTGTAGTTCCACTCGTAGAGCGCCCGGGCCTCGTCCAGGCCTTCGTAGCACTGGAGTCGGATCAGCTCGGCATCGGTCGCGGCAGCCAGCGCCTTGGCCAGCTCCGTCTTGCCCACACCGGCCGGCCCTTCGACGAGCAGCGGCTTGCGCAGCCGGTCGGCCAGGAAGACGGTCGTGGCGATCGCGTGGTCCGCGAGGTAGCCTGCCGCCTCCAAGCGGCTGCGGACATCCGCCACATCGGCGAAGGCATGCTCCTGTAGCGGCATATACACCTCTCGTGTACGAGCTGAGAACCGTTTCCATAGTGCCAGTGATGGGCCCGTACGGGCGACATCAGCGCGGCCGGCACCGTCGGGACGGAGGCCGCAACCGGATCACTGCACCGACTCAGATCATTCCACCTGCTCATAGGCGGGGACGGTGAGGAACTCGACGAACTCGTCCGCCAGCGCCACCCGCTCGAACAGAGCTGTTGCGTCGGCGTAGCGCCCGCCCTCGAATGTCGGTTCGCCGACGGCGGACCGGATCGCGGCCAGCTCCTCGGCCTCGATCTCCCGGACGAGATCCGCGGTCACCGGCCGGCCGTCGGCCAGGCGGGCCCGCACGGCGATCCACTGCCAGATCTGCGAACGTGAGATCTCAGCGGTGGCCGCGTCCTCCATCAGGTTGTCGATACCGACCGCGCCGACGCCCCGCAACCAGCTCTCCAGGTACCGGATGGCCACGCTGATGTTGTTGCGCAGGCCCGCCTCGGTGATCGAACCCGGGGTGTCGCGGATCGCGAGCAACTGCCGTGCCGTCACGGTGACGTCATCACGCTGCCGGTCGATCTGGTGCGGGCGCCCGCCGAGCACGGCGTCGAACACCTCGGTACAGACCGGCACCAGGTCGGGATGGGCCACCCAGCTCCCGTCGAAACCGTCGCGGGACTCCCGTTCCTTGTCGTCCCGGACCTTTGCCAGGGCACGCGCATTGACCGTTGGATCACGGCGGCTCGGGATGAACGCGGCCATCCCGCCGATGGCATGCGCGCCACGGCGGTGGCAGGTGGCCACCAACAGCTCGGTGTAGGCGCGCATAAACGGCACGGTCATGGTGACGGCGCCACGGTCGGGCAGCAGGAAGTCGGCACCACGCGCGCGGAACGTCTTCACGGTGGAGAACATGTAGTCCCATCGACCGGCGTTCAAGCCGGCAGAATGTTCCCGCAGTTCGTAGAGGATCTCCTCCATCTCGAAGGCCGCCGGAAGGGTCTCGATGAGAACGGTTGCCCGAATCGTCCCACGGGCGAGCCCGAGGGAATCCTCGGCCACGGTGAACACGTCGTTCCACAACCGGGCTTCACGGTGACTTTCCAGTTTCGGCAGGTAGAAGTATGGCCCGGCGCCAGCCGAAACCAGTGCGTGGGCGTTGCGGAACACATACATCCCGAAGTCGAACAGGGCACCGCTGACCGGTTCACCGTCGACCAGCACATGGCGTTCGGGCAGATGCCAGCCGCGTGGACGCACAATAAGCGTCGCACGCTCCTCGCCCAGGGCGTATTCCCGGCCATCCGGGCCCGTGTACACCAGGGTCCGTGTAATCGCCTCGGTCAGGTTTCGCTGCCCGGTAATCATATTTGACCAGGTGGGTACGTTTGCGTCCTCGAAATCGGCCATGAAGGCCCGTGCCCCGCTGTTGAGCGCGTTGATGACCATCTTGGCGTCGGTCGGCCCGGTTATCTCGCACCGGCGGTTGATCAGGCCCGGCGCGGGTGGCGCAACGACCCAGTCTCCGTCGCGGACGTCCGCGGTCTCGGCCAGGAAGTCCAGGCTCGCCCCGGCTGCGACGGACCGCCGGCGTTCACGACGTCGCTCCAGCAGCTCGGCCCGGCGCTCGGAAAAAGCGCGCTGCAGGCCCGCGACGAACGCGAGCGCCTCGTCGGTCAGGACCGCGGCGACGTCAGCCGGCTTGAGCCCACTGACCGCCCGCTCCACCTCAATGCCCCTCATACTCCCCTCGCTCGCCATAGCCCCGACCGCCATGCCCTCGACGTCCGTTCGTCCCACCGACCC
>NZ_CAUVXO010000545.1:0-1004 GCF_963555865.1 Protofrankia sp. Cr1 | reverse complement strand
GCGTTCGCCGGGCGCCACACCCAGCCAACTAGTAAGTTTTCCGAACAAACGTGCCTCGACTGGCTGGCGCGCCCACCGTGCGGGTAGGCCAGACAGGGCCGGGCAGGGACAGACGTCCCACAGGTCGCATTGCCAATGCGCAAGGGGGAGCGCACACGGGAGGCAGAGCAATGAACGTCACGTTCCTCGGGCTCGGACGGATGGGCCGGGAAATGGCTCGGCATGTCCTGCGTGGCGGCCACCAGCTGACCGTCTGGAACAGGACGCCGGGTCGCGCGGGGGAGTTGACAGCCGCCGGTGCACGCGAGGCGCCCTCCGTTCGGGCCGCGGTCACCGATACCGACGCCGTCGTGCTGATGGTCTTCGACGACAGTTCAGCCCGCCAGGTGATCGACGAATTGATCGCCGGCGCGCCCCCGGCGACGCTAGTGATCAATTCGACGTCTGTCTCGCCGTCGACCAGCCGCGACCTTGGGCAGCTCGTGGCAAAGGCGGATCTGCGCTACGTCGAGGCGCCGGTGGTGGGCACCGTCGGGCCAGCCCGCGAAGGCACCCTGCGGGTACTGGTCGGGGCGACCGCGGCCGACGCCGCGGCCGCCGAAGGCCTGCTCTCCCTGTTCGGCAGCACACACCGGGTTGGCGGTATCGGAACCGCGACTGCGTTGAAGACCGTGGTGAACCTGGGACTGACGCTCTCCACCGCGGCCCTGGGCGAGGTGCTGCGGCTCGGATCGGATCTGGGTATCGACCGCAACCTGCTACTGGCCGAACTCTCCGACGGTGCGCTCGGGTCCATCGTGAACTACAAGCGCCCGATGCTCGCCGACGACCTCTTCACCCCGGCGGCCTTCACTCTGGACGCCATGATTAAAGATCTTCGGATCGCGATGGGCGCCGCGGAGCGGGCGTTGCCCCTGGCCACGACCACGCTCGCCATGGCCGCGGAGGCGTCCGACGCCGGGCACGGTGGCGACGACTTCGCCAGCCTGGCGGCCTACTACGCC
>NZ_CAUVXO010000544.1:0-3410 GCF_963555865.1 Protofrankia sp. Cr1 | reverse complement strand
GTACAAGTTGTGATGAGGGTACAAACCACTTTGATCCAAAACTGGATGGATGGTCGACTTCATATCCGGAAGACGTAGTTTTTGCTTCGCGATAAGCTGATGGTCGACTTTGTCGATAGTTCTGTACCAGCGGGCAGGTTGCCTCCTGGCGACGTAACGGTTACGCAAAACGCCACCGTGGCGCTCAAAGTATGCGGCAAGCCGATAGAAATGTTCAACGATCTGCTGGAAAGGCATGTGTCGCCTTGACCGCTTGATTCCGCCAGCCATCGGTGAACGCGGGAACTCCCTACTCAAGACCACCTTCAAGGGCACTGTTGCGTTCCGCGGGCCGGGGGCGCGGTGGAGGCCGGTTGGCCGCCTGGTCAGAGCGCCAGGGCGAGTTCGATGAAGGCTGCCGCGAGCCGGCGGTGCGGCTCGGCGTCGAGTCCGAGCTCGTGGTGTCCGCGGCGAATGTTTTGGATCAAGGCGTGTCCGGAGCCGATCACCTGGGCGGAACGGAACCGTTTCAACCCGCGCATCGACCGAAGCCGAGCCTTCAACCTTCCATGATCGGACTCGATTGGGTTGTTCGCATACTGGGCGGTGACGTGGTGGGCGGCGGGGATCTGCTCGTCGAGGACCCGCGGGTAGGAGGGTGCCCGGTCGGTGGTCACCTCGACCGGGCGACGTCCGTAGGACAGCGCCCCAGCGAAGAACCGGCGCGCCGCGGCCAGGTCCCGCTTCTCCGAGGCCAGCACGTCGACGACCTGGCCGAACTGGTCGATCGCCCGGTACAAGTAGGTCCACCGGCAGGCGACCTTCACGTAGGTCTCGTCGACGAACCACCGGCCACCAGGTGTGCGACGGCAGGGCCGGGCCGCGTCGATCAGCAGCGGCGTGAACCGCTGCACCCAGCGGAACAGGGTCACATGCTCGACGACGACGCCGCGTAAGTAGTTCCTCGACGTCCCGGAAGGACAGGGCGTAACGCAGGTACCAGCGCACGCCCAGCACGATCACCTCCCGTGGAAACCGAAACCCCGCGAACTCCGAGGCCGCAGCCGGCGGACGAACACGACGACGACGCGTCATTCGATCATGCCCGGTCGGCCACCCTGACTGCCACGCCCGGCCAACGCAACAGCGCCCCGGCATGTGAGTTCGCTTCGCGCGCTGCGCGAGCACGGACTCTACTGCGACGGCCTGCACAGGTCGCACCGTTCGCGACCGTTCCAGGAAGGCCAGCCGAAGGTATCGGGCGACAGTGCCTTCGTCCCCAGCTCCTCTCGGACATACCGCCTGTAGTGCCAGACCGCGTCGAGGTACGGGTGGTACGCGTCGTGAAAGCTGGCGGATGAGATGGAAGCACCTGCTGCCACCACCCGTCGCAGTGCCCGCAGCTGTTCGTACATGGCCTGACCCGCGCCGGCCACGGTCGAGGTGGCGTCGATGAAGAGCCTCTCCCTCGCCTCGTAGATTCCCGCGTCGGCCAGTGCCGCGCGGGTACTCACCTCACGGTCGCTCGGCGTCTCAGATCCTTCGGCGATCTGGCGAAGCCGGGTATGGCAAACCCCTACCGCGGAGACGAAATCGATGTACAGGCTCCGGCGATTGGCCTCCCGGCTCCTGTCTTTCTCGTCGTGATGGCGCAGGACGTCGGCCAGGATGGTCCCCGAAAGAGCGAGGGCGCCACCGCCTAAGGTCGCGACCAAGGTCGTCCAGTCCACACTCGTCCCTCTGCCTGTCGTGCCCACGAAGAGTGCACCCTCTGCGACTGCCCTCGTAGGGAGGCTACGACCCATCGCATCGCGGTCGCGAACCCATGGCGACAGCGCGCGACCCTGTGGGGCTCCAGAACGTCGATTCGGGCTGTGGCCTGCGGGTTCGCCGGCGGCGTGTGGCTGGCGTCGGGCAGGCTGGGTGGCCATGGTCTGGTCCCTGCTCTACGCCGTGACGCGGAACGCGCTCGCCCTGACGCTGCTGCGCCGGCACCGCGAAATCCTCGCCCGCAAGTGAACGTATCCCCGGACGACACCGGGGCGTCCACCGGTTCGCCGCGAGATCCGCGCCCTGGTGCTGCGGCTGGCCGGGGAGAACCCCGGCTGGGGGCACCGCCGGATCCAGGGCGAGCTGGTCGGGTTGGGCTACCGGGTCGGGGCCGCGACCGTGTGGCGGATCCTGCACGCGTCCGGTGTCGATCCCGCACCACGGCGGGTGGAGGCCTCCTGGCGGTCCTTCCTGCGGGTACAGGCGGCCGGCATCCTGGCCTGCGACTTCTTCACCGTCGACACCGTCTTCCTGCAGCGGATCTACGTGTTCTTCGTCGTGGAACACGCCACCCGCCACGTCCACGTCCTCGGCGCCATCCGCCATCCGCCATCCGCCATCCGCCATCCGACCGGAGCCTGGGTCACCCAACAGGCGAGAAACCTGCTGATCGGCCTCGACGACCGCGCCGGAAACTTCCACTTCCTGATCCGTGATCGTGACAGCAAGTTCACCGACACCTTCGACGCGGTATTCACCGGTGCCGGGATCAGCGTGCTGCGTACCCCACCGCAGGCCCCAAGGCGAACGCGATCGCCGAAAGGTGGGTCGCCAGCGTCCGCCGCGAGTGCACCGACCGGATGCTGATCGTCTCCGAACGACACATCACGTCGGTCCTCGATACCTACGCCGAGCATTTCAACACACACCGGCCGCACCGCTCCCTCGACCAGAAACCACCCGACCCGCCAGCACCACAACCCACCCCAGGCGCCGCCATCCGTCGCACCCGCATCCTCGGCGGCCTCATCAACGAATACCGCAACGCCGCCTGACCAGGTCCCCTGGCATGGACGCCACCCGGCAAACCCACAGGTCACCGGCCCAATCGGCGTTTTGGAGCCCCACAGGCCCGGATCGTCTTGACGTGCGATCTTGCCGTCTCGCTTGCGGTGCACCTACCGGCGTGTTCGGTAGCAGCGCAGCCACATCTCAACGCCGTCATCGACGATCTTCTCGATGTCGGCGGGTGAGAGGTTGCGCATCCCGTAGCGGGACTGGTGCGCTGCCTCGTACGCGGTGAGCAGGACGAGTTGGTGGGCAGCCAGGTCGACGTCGCGCACCTCGAGGACCCCGTTGTGGACCTGCTGTTTGATCTCGCGCGCGAGGACCGTCTCGAACGCGGTGCGCGGGCGGGCCCATTCGTCACCGAGCTCAGGGTGGCGCACCTGCTCGGCGATGATGACGCGGCGCAGCGCGTTGATGTTTTTCGCGAGGATCAGTTCCACCCAGATCCGTGCGGCGGCACGAAGGTCGCGGTCCAGGTCACCTGACTCGGTGAACTCCGTCGCGAACCGGGACTCGGCTTCGCTCGCGGCGTCGCGCTGTGCCGTCTCGATGACCGCGGTGAACAGGCTCTTCTTGTCGCCGAAGTGGTTGTA
>NZ_CAUVXO010000543.1:0-3421 GCF_963555865.1 Protofrankia sp. Cr1 | reverse complement strand
TCCGCCAACCGGCGGGCGGAGGCAACCATCGCGCTGCCGCGATCCCGGGCCGCCGCGGTGCCGCCGGTGTTGAGCAGGGCGGTGAGCTCCCGCTCGACAAGCTCAAGGAACCCCCGGCTGTCGGCGGGCACCATCGGCACGACCTCGCCCAGCAGCGCGGCGACCGACGACTCCCCCGCGAGCATGCCCGTGAAGCGCAACGCCTGCGCGACGACGTCATCGAAACGCCGCTGGGCGGCAAGGTGACGGGCCACCTCGACCAGATCCGCGAACTCGGCGCGCCCCGCCTTGATGCGGGCCAGCCGCATCCGCTCGGCTCTGCCGTGTCGCTCCGTCCGCGTCTCGGGCTCGACGTCGGCCAGCCAGTGGGCGATCCACGGGTGGACGAGCACATCGCCGTCGAGGCGCAGCAGCAGCGTCCGGTCCGCGAGCCGCCGGACGGCCGCGGCGACAACCCGGTGTCGTGCCCGGTCGGGCTCGGCCCCCTGCCACGCGAACGCGAGATCGTCGACCGACATCGGGGCGCTGGACACCGCCGCCTGCAGGAGAAGTGCACGCTCGTCCGCCGTCACCGTCGCGAGCAGCAGCTCCAGGACGATGTCCCGGCTGCCGAGCAGAAGGGCATCATCCACCGCCTCGCCGAAGGTGCGATCATCGAGCAGGTCGATGCCAAGCCTGTCGGCCAGATCGCCGATCTTCTCGGTAACCTCCAGCAGGTTTGCCGCGCCGTTGCGCAGCAAGGCGTCGACGAACTCCAACAGCCGCGGATGACCACCGATCGTCCGGGTCAGGGTGCGCCGGTCGTCGTCACCCAGCGCCCGCAGGCTCGGTAGCCGCAGCAGTAGGCGACCCAGCTCGGAGCCGCTGAGTGGCCCGACCTCCACCCGATGAAACGGCACGGTACGGCTCGGCAGGGGATATCGACACGTCACGAGCAGACGGCCGGCGCCACTCGGACTGCCAGGGCCACCAAGGCCACCCGAACGACCAGGGCCACCGGCCCGAGCCAGCTCGGCGAACACCTCGGCGAAGCCCGGGTCGGCGAAGCGCCGACCGTCCTCGGTGAGGTTCTGTTCGAAGTCGTCGAACAGCAACAGCAGGCGGTGCTCGCCCAGCAACGCCCGGATGAGCGCGATTTTGTCCGTTTCCTCGTGACGGGAGTCGGTGAGGGCGGTCCGCGCCTCGACCAGCTCCGGGATCGGGATGCCGCGCAGGGCCTGCGCGGTCGCGGCGATCAGCGACGGCGGGTTCCACCGGCCGACGTGTACCGCCACCGCCCAGCCCTCAGCCCGCAGTCGGGCCATTACCCGCCCGGCAACGGCGGTCTTGCCGATCCCGCCGGGTCCGGTCAGCACCACGCCGGCAACCGCGCCCCAACGCGTGACCGCGGCGCTGCCGCCCCGCAGCACCGCGAGCGCGGTGCGGACCTCCCGGCGGCGCCCGACGAGATCACCCATGGCCAGCTCACGGACGCTGCCACCGGCCGGCGCGGCAAACGGGCGGGTCAGCGGACACGTGTCGGCGGTCGCATCGAGCAACGGCGGATCGCCGGCCGCGGCCAGCAGCGTCGCGGTGGCGTACTCGGGCGGTGCGAGCCGGCCGGTGGCCCGCGCGCTCGCCCGGCGATCGGCATCCACCCGGCGGCGGGCCTCGGCAAGGGCCGCCGCCACCGACCCGGCGCGGCCGGAGGCCAGCTCCGTGTAGAAGACCCTGGCCAGGTCAGTTGCGTAACGGTCGGTGACGGTCGTCTGCATGGCCACCACCCGGTCGGCACCGCGGCGGACCAGGGTCTGCGCCAGACCCTCGGTGCCGCCGGCCGCACCCGAGCAGGACGACAGCACGATCAGCGGCAGCGGCCGGGATGCGCCCTTGATCGCGTCCACCAACTCCGCTGCCTGGATCGGGACCGGGTTGCCGTCCTCGTCCTCCAGCTCCACCGAGGATGCCGATCCGTGCGCGGACAGGTGCAGCACGTGGTAACTGTCCCTGTCAGCGGTATCGGAGTCCCCGCGGTTCCGGCCGCCCAGCGCCTCGGAGATCTCCGTCAGGCCGGCGACCTCGAGGATCGTGACCTGCGCGGCCCCGGAACCGGCCACCGGACGGACCGCGTCGATGATCGCCTGCATCTCCGCCTCGACGTCGAGCGGGGCGTTCTGCGTCCGGGTCTCCTCCGGCGCCGCCACCGCGACGAGGATCTTCAGCGGACCCGGCAGCGGCGCAGTCGCCACCCGGTTCAACCCGGCGACCCGGCGGGTGAGCCGCACCCCGGGCATGGTGGCGAGCAACCTTCCCCCAGCCATCCGCAGCAGCTCGTAGGGCAGGGCGAGCGCCGTGCCGTCGGCCTCCACCACGATGTCCACGACCGCCCCGAACGGCGAGCCGTCGATCAGCTCGGTGATGTGCCGCGCGGTGTCGGCGTCGAACAGCGCGTCCCGCAACCGATGACCGGCCTGGGACAGGTGCGCGTCCGCCGCCGCCGCATCCGCCGGCTGTGCCGTCCACACCGTGTCGAGCCCGACCGGCAGGGCGCCGGTGCGCTCCCCCAGCAGCGTGCCGGCGAGCAGCACCCGGGTGGTGAGTCGGCCGTCGGCGAGCCGCACCGCAAGGACGAGATCATGGGTGAGCGAACCCGAGCGTGCCCCGTCCTGACCGCTTGCGCCGGCCCGCGAACCGGCCTGCGGTGGTGCCCCGGGCAGGGCGACGTCACGGGGAGGCAGGACGGGGCGCGTCCCGAGCGGTGGCTCGATCTCGAACGGCTGGCCGGTCAGGACGCGCAGTAGCGTCTCCATCCCGGCACCGGTGTCGGAGATCTCCGCGATCGGGTAGTGGGTCGTCGCGTACGGGCCGAGCCACACCGGGATGTCCTCGACCGAGCGGCCGGGCAGCAGCACCGGCAGGAACGTCGCCATCGCGGCCGGCCGGTCGCGGTACAGCTCCTCGCGGATCAACGCCGCCTCGAACTGCACCCCGCGACCCTCATCCGCGGCGGCTTCGCCCTCGCTACGGCGGCGGTACTGCGGCGACGCGAGGATCAGCACAAAATCAGATGCGCGGACCTCGGCAAGCATCCACAGCGGCCAGTCCTGCCGGCGTTCGGCCGTCGGCTTGTCGAGCTTCGCGTCGATCTCCCGGGACCTCAGGAAGATCCACAGATCGCGGACGACGTTCTCGTGTTCGGGTGACTCGTGTGCGTAGGAGAGAAACACCCGCGGCGGATGATCTGTCGCCGCACGCTCATCGTCACCACTGCCGCTGCCCACGCCAGTGCCGGTGTCATCCCCCATCCCCCTGCTGTCGGCAGACAGGGGGATCATAAGCGCACTAAGTGGTCAGTCTACTCACCAAGGTGGCCGGGTCCAGTTTCCCGGTGACGACTTCCCCGATGACGACGCCACCGATGACGACGTCATCGGGGACGACG
>NZ_CAUVXO010000542.1:0-3422 GCF_963555865.1 Protofrankia sp. Cr1 | reverse complement strand
GGTCGGCATCGAGCAGGGTGAGGGTGTGCGCGCCGAACTGCCGGAACCGGGTCCTGCGTCCGGTGACGAGGGTCATCTGGTCCCGCGGCAGCAACTCGGCCAACGTGCTGGTCAGGGCGTCACGAAGGGCGTGCGCGGCCAGCAGGTGATCGCTGTGTGCACCGCCGTCGGGCTCGGGAACCACGCCGTCGACCACGCCGCTACGCAGCAGCTCACGTGCGTCGACACGCAGTGCCGCGGCGGCCTTCGGTCCGGCGGCGGCGTCCTTCCACAGGATCGCGGCGCAGCCCTCCGGGCTGATCACCGAGTAGACCGCGTTGGAGCACATCAGGACCCGGTTGGCGAAGGCGAGCGCAAGCGCGCCGCCGCTGCCGCCCTCACCCGTCACCACGGCGACGACCGGTACCGGCAGGCCGGCCATCAACCGGAGGTTCTCCGCGATCGCGACGGCCTGACCCTGTTTCTCAGCTTCGATGCCCGGATACGCGCCCGCGGTGTCGATAAGAGTGATCACCGGGAGGCCTATCTTGGCGGCCAGGCGCATGATCCGCGCAGCCTTGCGGTAGCCGGCCGGCGAGGGCATCCCGTAGTTACGCCCGGACAGCTCGGCCGCGGTGCGCCCCTTCTGGGTACCGATCACCACGACCGGAACGCCCTCGAGGCAGCCGAGCCCGCAGACCATCGCCGGGCAGTCAGCCGACATCCGGTCGCCGTGCAGTTCGTTGAAATCCTCGATTATGAGCGCGATGTAGTCCAGGGTCGTGGGCCGACCGAGCCGGCGCGCCAGCCGCACGGACTCCCACTGGTCCCGCTCGGGTAGCCGGTCAGGATCGACGATCAGCGCGGATCTGCCCGCCGACCGCGGCGCGGGAACCGTCCTGCTCACCGAACGGCGACTACCCACGGTCAGCAACCGGGCCAGGGTGGCGCGCAGTTCCGCCCGCGGCCGGATCATGTCGATGACGCCGTGGCGGACCAGGAACTCCGCGGTCTGGAACCCCGGCGGCAGGGTCTGGCGGATGGTCTGCGCAATCACCCGCTGACCGGCGAAACCCAGGCGCGCGCCCGGTTCGGCGATGATGATGTCGGCCAGCGTCGCGAAGGAGGCGGCGACACCACCGAAGGTGGGGTCGGTGATGAGCGACAGGGTGAGGATCCCCGCCTCGTCGAGCTGCCCGAGCGCCTGGCTGGTCTTGGCCATCTGCATGAGGGACAGGACGCCCTCCTGCATGCGGGCGCCACCGGAGGCGGTCACGAGCAGCAGCGGGGTCCGTTCCCGCAGCGCGATCTCGGCTGCCTGGGTGATGGCCTCACCGACCGCGGCGCCGAGGCTGCCGCCCATGAACCGGAAATCCATGGCAGCGACGACCACCGGGTTACCGTCGATGCGACCGCGGGCGCAGACGACCGCCTCGTCGAGCCCGGTGGCGGCGCGCGCCTCCCGAAGTCGCTCGACGTAGGGACGGCTGTCGACGAACCGCAGCGGATCGTTGTCGGACACGACCGCTTCCAACAGATGCACACTGTCGGGGTCCAGCAGCATCGTGAGCCGTTCATGAGCGGTCAGCGGGGCGTGCCAGCCGCATTCCGCGCAGACCCGCAGGGCGCGGGTGAACTTCTTTGCGTAGACGATCGCCCGGCAACCGCCACAGACCAGCCAGGACGGGCCGCGGGTCTGCGTGCCGTGCCGTTCGGACAGGGCCACACTCATGATCTCTCCCACCGATCGGGTTCGCCCGCGGTGTCACTCCGCGGCGGAGACGGGATGTACGTGGTGGCGCGCGCAGGCAGGCGCACGCCGGCAAGCCGCAGGTGGTTGACCCGGCTCGTGAACGCGGCGCCACGCATCATCTGCGCGGCGATGTCAGCCACCCGCCTGTTCGCAACCGAGGCCAGATAGGTCCCGGTGACCCAGCTGTTGAAGGCACCCATCGCCGGACCGCACCAGATCTGGTAGTCCGCGACCCGGCCTGTCTCGCCGGCGATGCTCCAGCCCGACGAAAGGCCGAGGTACCAGCGGAAGACCAGGGCCATCCGCCGCTTCGGGTTGTCGGCCGCGCGAGCGATCTGGTCCGGATCACGCTCGGTGAAGAAGCGCACCGTATCGGCCCAGACGTCCTCCAACGGCCGGAGGAAAATCTTGCGTTCCAGGGCGTCCCGCTCAGCGTCCGCGATCGCCTCGATGCTCTCGTGCGCCCGATAGACCTCATACAGCCGCCTGGCCTTGGACGCGAACATGGTGCCGCGCTGCAGGACCTGCACCTCGACACCCATCTCGAACATGTCCGCGGACGGGGCCATCGCGCAGTCGGCGGTTCCGGCACCGGCCAGCAGCCGCTTTGTCGCCTCCGACTGGGATGCCTCGACCGATGCCTGGTTGATCGACCCCGTCACCACATAGGCCGCGCCGAGTGCGAACGCCGCCGCCGCCGCGGCCGGTGTGCCGATCCCACCGGCCGCACCGACCCGGACCGTGCGCCCGGACCCCAGCTCACGGCCGACACGATCACGCAGAGCGATAATCTCGGGAAGGAGGACGGTCAGCGGACGGCGGTCGGTGTGTCCGCCGGAGTCGGCCTCCGCGGTGACGTCGTCAGCGATGGATATCCCGCGCGCAAGGTCAGCCTGTTCCGCCGTGACCAGACCGGCCTCGACCAGCCCGCGGACCATCGACTCCGGCGCCGGACGCAGGAAGCGCTCGGCTACCTCGGCCCGGGAGATCTTGGCGACCAGCCGGTTGCCGACCTGGACCCGCCCAGCCCCGTCCCGGGTCAGCCCGGCCAGCCGATAGCGCACCACCTGTGGGGTGAGGTCGAGGAAGGCCGACGCCTCGACGCAACGCACCTGGTGGCGCAGGCACAGGTCGACCACGTCCCGCTCCATGGCCAACTCGTTCGGGCTGTGGATGAGGTTGCACGCGAAGGGCAGTCCGGGCGCGTTGCGCCGGATCGTCGTCAACGCCTCGTCCACCCGGGCGTGGGGCACCCCGGCCGCGCCGAAGGACGCGAGAAACCCGTCCCGGGCCAACGCGGCGACCATCGCCGCCGAGGCGATCCCGTTCGCCATCGCACCGGCCATGTACGGATGGCGCACACCGTGGTCGCGCGGGAAATCCGGCGACCCCAGCCGGTCGGGCGCCAACGGCGGGACCGCCGCCAGCACCTGCGCACCGGCGCCGATCAGCCGCTCGTCGTTGACCGCGGCGATTCCGCTGGCATCCCGGATGACGAAACACGGCCGTTCGAGGGTGGTCAGCACCTCGTAGACGTCGGCCGCGTTGCGGGCCGGACCCGCGGCAGAACCGCCGCCCGCAGAACCGGCGCCCGCAGGGCCGACACCGGCAAAGGCCGGCGGACCGGCCGGCGTGGTCACCATGGCAGCGCCCCTTCCTCCCGCAGTTCAACGGCGATATCGGTCAGCTC
>NZ_CAUVXO010000541.1:0-3435 GCF_963555865.1 Protofrankia sp. Cr1 | reverse complement strand
GGTGACCCCCAGTCGAGCCCGGCGGCGCTGTCCTGACGTACGAGCCCTGACCTCCACAGTGCCCACCTCACAGGCCGTCCCAACGGGCGGTCATCCGCCCCCAAGGGGAAAAACCCCTATATCTAGGACTACCCCCGCCGTGACGTGTCTCGGCGTTCCAACTTCGCGGTCTGCACGGCGTCCCAGCGTGAAATGACTCAACCGAACTAGCAGTGACCCCCCAGTCGGGCTATGCCAGCGTTTCGCTGGCATAGCCCGACTGGGGGGTAAGTGTCCGGTCCAGGTCAGGGTGGCGAGGTCCAGATCTACATGGCGCGCCTCGGGGCGAAGTCCAGTGTTAGGTGGCGAGGCTGTCCGTTCTCACGGAAGCCTGCGGTGTCTCACGGATCTGGCGGCAGCGCTGGTGAATCTCGGGCGGTGTGGCGGATTGGCACGGTATTTGTCGCCTTTTGGATAGCTGTCGTCTCGTTGTAGCTGGCTTGTCTCACTGGATCACCGCCCTGCAATGCTGTCGGCATGAGTGACACACTTGTAATTCAGGGTGAGGCAGGGCTCGATGTGGCCGGATCTGGTCTGGGTGGAGGCTGGCCGGGAGGTCCGCCGGCCGCTGATGTCGGTGGCGACAGTGGCGTTCGAGGAGGTGTCGCCGGTGCGTGAGTTCCCCTCGTACCGCGGGCAGCGGCATTTCCCGGGTCTGTACTACTCGGGGGCCTGTAGAAATACAGGTGTAACCCTCCGAGAGTGAGGGCATGCCGTGAGTGACACGATGGTAGAGGTTCCGCCGGCTTCCTTGGAACGAAAGGACCACTTCCTGCTGGTAAGTGGTCGTGGGTACTGCGCGAGTCGCACCACGGTCGTGATCTTCATGGGCGGCAGGATGCTGCGACATGGCGGATCTGCCGGTGCTGAGCGGTGGTTCGGCTGGTGCCCTGTCTGATGGCGGTTTCGAGGTCAGCTATGTCGCCGATGGCGGGGCGGAGCAGCGGGTGCTGCTGGTGGACGCGCGGTCGGTGCTGTTGGAGGAGGCGGCGCCGGCGCGGCGGTTCCGGTCGGTCAGGACTCAGCGGCACTTTTCCGGTCTGTGGTGGTCGGCGACGGTCTGCCGGCATGTGGGGTATGAGTCGTGGCTGGAACGTGATCACCTGATGCTGTTGGACTTCGACCCGGCGGTGGTCGGGATCGCCTCTCAGCCGTTCTGGCTGTCCTGGGTCGCTCCTGCCGGCGATGCCTACAGGCACGTGCCCGACTATTTCGCCCGGCGTGCGGACGGGTCAGCGGTGGTGGTCGACTGCCGGCCGCCCGATCGGATCGGGCCACGAGATGCGGTGAAGTTCGAGGCGACGAGGCAGGCGTGCGGGCTGGTCGGCTGGGAGTACCGGCTGGTGGGGGCACCGGAGCGGATCGCGGTCGGCAACGTGCGGTGGCTGGCCGGCTATCGCCATCCTCGTCACCGGCTGGCCGAGGTTGCCGCGGTCCTGCGGGACGTCTTCGCGCGGCCGGCGCGGCTGATGACCGGGGCCGAGCGTGCCGGGGACCCGGTGGCGGTGTTGCCGGTGCTCTTCCACCTGCTGTGGCGGCAGGAGCTGACGGTGGATCTGTCGGTGCCGTTGCACGCGTCGGCGCTGGTGACGGCGGCCGGCTGATGGCTGCCATGCCGCAGGCGGTGCTGCGACCCGGCGACTGGGTGTGCTACCAGGGCGGGGAGCATCAGGTGGTGGGCTTGGCCGGTACATCGGTGCGGCTGCGCTCGACCGCGGGCGCCGAGACGGTGGTGTTGGCGTCGTACCTGATGGCCTCGCCCGACTTCGTGGTCATCGGCGCGACGCCAGTACCGGCGGTGGAGCCGTTCGGGTTGCTCGACGGGCTGCCCGCCGGCGTGGTCGCCGTGGCGAGGGACTGGCACCGCCATGTGGTGGAGGTGGAGACCGGGCTGCCGCCGGACGCGGCACCGGGCACGCCGTCCATGCCGGCCTACGACCCGGCGACACGCACGCTGCGGGAGCGTGAGCAGGCGAAAGCGGCCGAGCTGGGCGTGGGTCTACGCACCGTCGAGCGGATGCGGTCCCGCTACGCCGGTCAGGGGCTGTGGGGCTTGGTGGATCAGCGCGCGGTGCGGGCCTGGGAGGCCACCGGCCGGGTCGATGCCCGGCTGGTGGCCGTGATCCGGGAGGTCCTCGACGCGGAGACGGACGTGTCGACGGGCACCCGGTCCCGGCTGATTCGCCGCGTGACGAAGGCCGTCGAGGACCTCTACGGGCCCGGGGTGGTGCCGCTACCGGGCAGGAGCACCTTCTACACGCTGATCGACCGGCTGGCCGCCGGCCGGCACACGTTCGGTTCGGCGGTCACCCGCCGGCAGACCGCGAACCGGCCGGCCGGCCCGTTCACACCGACGGTTGCCGTCCGTCCCGGTGAGCAGGTGCAGATCGACTCCACGCCGCTCGACGTGCTGGTGCTGGCCGGCTCCGGGGTGGCGGTCCGCGCCGACCTGACCATCGCGGTCGATGTCGCGACCCGCACGATCTGCGCTGCGGTGCTGCGCCCGGTCGGGACGAAGGCCGTCGACGCGGCGCTGCTGCTGGCCCGGATGCTGGTCCCCGAACCAATGCGGCCGGGTTGGTCGACCGCGTTACGGATGGCGGCGTCGCGGCTGCCGCACGCCCGCCTGGTCGAGATCGACGCCCGGATGGAGCTGGCTGCCGCCCGGCCGGTGATCGTGCCGGACACCATCGTCATTGACCACGGCAGGGTGTTCGTCTCCTACACGTTCACCCGCGCCTGTGAACGGCTTGGGGTTTCGGTGCAGCCGTGCCGTCCGGGCACCCCGACCGACAAGGCGATCGTGGAGGCGACCTTCGGTTCGATCAACTCGCTGTTCTGCCAGCACGTCGCCGCCTACACCGGTCCGAACCCGACCCGTCGCGGAGCCGACGTCGAGGCGGCGTGGACCGTGGGTGAGTTGCAGGACCTGCTGGACGAGTGGCTGATCGTCGGCTGGCAGCACCGGCCGCACGACGCGTTGCGCGACCCGGCGTTCCCGCGGCAGGCGATGTCGCCGAACGACAGGTACGCGGCCCTGGTCGCCGCGGCCGGCTACCTGCCGCTGACGTTGTCCGGGGAGGACTATCTGGAGCTGCTGCCGGTGGCCTGGCGACAGATCAACGCCTATGGCATCCGGATCGCCTACCGCACCTACGACAGCCCGGACCTGGGTCCCTGGCGGTTGCAGCACTCCGGGGTCGCAGCCAAACGGGGCCTGTGGGAGATCCACTACGATCCCTACGATCTGTCCTACGTGTTCGTCCGGACCTCGACGGGCTGGATCACCGTCCCGTGGACCCATCTGCCGATGGTCGCCGCGCCCTTCGCCGATTTCACCTGGCGCCACGCCCGCCGGCTGACCGCCTCGGCCGGGCGAGACGACACCAACGAGAC
>NZ_CAUVXO010000540.1:0-3436 GCF_963555865.1 Protofrankia sp. Cr1 | reverse complement strand
CCTGCGTCATACCTGTGCGCTGCGGATGGCCCGCGACGAGAACCTGTCGTTGCGGGACGTGCAGACGATCCTTGGTCACGCGCATCTGAGCACGACCGCCGACGTCTATCTCGCCGAGGACGAGAAGACCGTGGTCCGGCGGGTCGCACAGTACCTGGCCACACGCGAACACCGCCGCGCTGAGGGTCCGCCGCCGGTCGCGGGCGGCTACGACGCGGCCGATCTGTCCGTGCTCCTGGGCGGGGTGACGCAGTGAGGGCTGTCACCGGCGCACGTCCCAAGACCGCGGCGCACGGCGAGGTGACTTCCGACCCGACCCCGGGCCAGCCGCGGCCGACGGCTCCGTGCGATCGGCTGGACGCCGAGGAGCTGCTCGCCTCGCTGCCGTCGCTCCCGTTTTGGGCGCGCGGCCGGGCAGATCTCAACGGCTCTCGGCTGCGCGGGGCACGACGGATTCTCGACTGGCTGGCGCACCATCCAGGCGACGGCTGGCAGGAACGTTGGCTGGCGTCGGGAGCGGACGACGGTCCTGGCTGGATCGCCGCCGTCGCCTCCGGCGGCGGAGATCTTCGGCCGGTCAGCCGGCATGTGGTCACCGATGGGCTGCACTGTCTGCTGCTGCGACGCGTTGTCCTGCCCAGCTATGAGTTCCTCCACGGCTACCAGACGAACGCGCTGTTCCGCCACGCCAAAGACGTGTTCAGTCCCGGGCTGTTCGACCGTGTCCGACAGGCCGGCCGCGCCGCCGGTCACAGTGACTATCAGCAGAGCTCCGCCGAGGGCTGCCTCGTCAAGGTCCTGCTACACACCGGCCGGCAGCTCGACGAATGCACCCCTGCCGACCTGCTCGACTACCGGGCATGGGCGTTGACCCGACGCGGTTCGGCCCCGGCCGGGCTGCACACCGCCTGGGGCCTGCTCCGCGACGTCGGCGTCCTGCCCGCCGACCTGCCGCTGCACCGTGCGGTGAGCCAGGGGCAGCTGTCGAACACGCAGCTGATCGGCCGGTACGGCATCCGCTGCGCCCCGGTCCGCGACGTGTTGGTGCGCTACCTCGACGAACGCCGGCCCAGCCTGGACTACGCCTCTCTGCAACATCTGGCAGGCCGCCTCGCCGGCCTGTTCTGGGCCGACCTCGAACGCCACCACCCCGGCATCGACAGCCTCCGCCTCCCGGCAGAGGTAGCCGAGGCGTGGAAACAGCGGGTGGCCGTCATCACCAGAAACGGCACGCCGGTGCCGCGCCGCAACCGGCTGGGCGTGCTGCTCTCCGTGCGCGCCTTCTACCTCGACATCGCCCAGTGGGCGTTGGAAGACCCCAGCTGGGCGCCGTGGGCGGTGCCCAGCCCGGTCCGCCAGGCCGACCTGGGTGGCTTCGCCAAGGAGAAGAAGACCGTCCAAGCCCGTATGCACCAGCGGGTACGTGAACGCCTGCCCCGCCTTCCCGACCTCGTCGACGCCGCGGAACGCCACCGCGGCGAGCAGCGCAGCCTGCTGGCCGCCGCGCAAGCCGCCCGCGTCGGGCAGTCCTTCGAGCATGCGGGGCGCCGCTTCCGGCGCATCGGCCGCGACGAGGACCGGACACGCCAACGGCCGCGGTACCGGACGTCGATGATCCTGGTCGAAGACACTGCCAGCGGGGTCCAGCACGACGTGACCCGTGACGAGGACGACGCCTTCTGGGCGTGGGTCGTCATCGAGACCCTGCGCCACACCGGCTGTCGCATCGAGGAAATGCTGGAGATCACCCATCTGGCGCTGGTGTCCTACCAGCTTCCCGACACCGGCGAGACCGTCCCGCTGCTCCAGATCGTCCCGTCCAAGAGCAACGAGGAACGGCTCCTCCTGGTCAGCCCTGAACTCGCCAGCGTCCTGGCGACAGTCATCACGAGGCTCCGCAACGACAACGCCGGCACCGTGCCGATGATCGCCCGTTACGACCCCGCGGAGCACAAAACCGGCCCCCCGCTGCCGCATCTCTTCCAACGGCACGTCCGGCAGCGGCGCGACGTGCTGAGCAACAAGACGGTCTACCGGCTCATCAACGACACCGCCGCGCGGGCCGGGCTCACCGACCCGACCGGGGCTCCGCTACGGTTCACCGCGCACGACTTTCGCCGAATGTTCACGACTGAGGCCGTCAGTAACGGGCTTCCCGTGCACATCGCGGCCCGTCTGCTGGGCCATGCGACCATAAGCACCACCGAGGCATACCTGGCTGTCTTCCAGGACGACCTGGTTCGCTCTTACCGCGCCTTCCTGGACACACGCCGTGCGGTCCGACCCGCCGAAGAATACCGCGAACCCACCGACGACGAGTGGCGCGAGTTCCAGCAGCACTTCTACGAACGCAAACTCGAACTCGGCGACTGCGGCCGACCATACGGCACCGGCTGTCAGCACGAACACGCCTGCATACGCTGCCCGATGCTCCGGGTCTCGCCCCGACAACGCACCCGCCTCGTGGACATCATCCGCAACTTGACCGACCGAATCGCCGAAGCACGGGCGAACGGCTGGCGCGGCGAAGTCCAGGGCCTTCAGGCCAGCCTCACCAAGGCACACGACAAACTCGCCAGCCTCGACCGCGCCCGTGGTCGAGACCGCGTCACAACTAACCTGACCGACCTCGGCATGCCAACCATTCCCGACCCCGAACCACAAGCTCACTGGTGACGACCACCAGCAGGCACCGCCATAATAATCTACGGGGAGGAATACCAGCTAGGGCCTGCGCTCGGCGCCCGGATGGCTAAATCGCCAAAGAAGATATCGCCACCCGAAGTCGAAGACGACTTCACCGCCGCACGCACCGGCCTGCACCTGGCCTGCATCCGACGATTCCGCGCCGGGAACCGTCCGCCCACCATCGGATTTACCAACGCCAGCGTGTCACCCGTACCGCACCTGCGACCCCATTCCTACACCGCCAGCCGCGCAGATTCCCAGAGGTGAGCCACTACGACCAAGTACATCGCCGCCGCCACCGCCGCCATCGCCGCCGTCATCCTGCTCATCGTCATGATGGGCGCCGCCGCCGCCCAGTTGGCCGAACGGGTCCTGTGTCTGCCCGTGGTCGGCTGGTTCCTCGGCTGCACCAGCGGCGGCAGCCCCACCCAGGCCGCCCTCGACGACGTCCCCGCCGACTACCTCGCGCTCTACCAGCAGGCCGCCGCCGTCTGCCCCGGCCTGGGCTGGAGCATCCTCGCCGCCATCGGAAAAATCGAAAACGACCACGGACGATCCCGACTCCCCGGCGTCCAGTACGGCGAAAACCCGTTCGGGGCCGCCGGCAGTATGCAATTCCTCGAACCAACCTTCGCCGCTGTGATCGCCCGCCATCCGCTCCCACCCGGCGGCGCCACTCCGCCGTCGAGGTATGACCCGCACGACGCCATCTACGCCGCCGCGTTCGAGCTCTGCGATAACGGCGCCC
>NZ_CAUVXO010000539.1:0-3459 GCF_963555865.1 Protofrankia sp. Cr1 | reverse complement strand
TGGCTGTTCAGCTCCGTTACCGCCGACCAGCTCCCCAATGACCTGCGGCGCTCCCTACTCACCTACATGCAGTCCCCGCCCGCGTTCCAGCGCACCCCCTCAGAGCTGGCCGAGGTCTCCTTCAACGAGCGGCGGGACCCCTTTCAGTCGTTGTTCGAGCAACGGGTCTTCCTGCTGATCCGGAAGCGCGGTTATCATGTCATTCCCCAATGGAGAGTTAATGAAAAGTTAATCGACCTGGTCGTCACCGGAGAACACGGCCGACTGGCCGTGGAATGCGACGGCAGTCCATACCACTCCTCCACCCGGCAGATACAGGACGACTACGAGAGGGAGCGCGAGCTGCGCCGAGCCGGCTGGCGGTTCTGGCGGGTACGTAGCAGCGAGTTCGCGCTTTCGCCTCAGGACGCCCTGGCGCCGTTGTGGCAGAAACTGGACAGCCTTGGCATTCGTCCCGGTGTCGAAGAGGAAAACCTCACCGGAGACGCGGTCAACATATGGACCCCTGTCGCCCTGGACGAGGACGACAGTGATCTGGACGACGACGAAGGAGCCTGAGATGGCCGAGCCGCTGGACAGCAGCACCCTGGCCGAGATCGCTCACCTGATCTGCGGGGACGACGGCCCGCTGGTCTACCGGCGGGGATGGGAGATCCCGGAATTCCTCCGCCGGGCAGGCTGGAACAACGTCCCCGACTATGACGGCTTATCCCGTCACTCGTGGACCAGTGAGCTGCTTCACGAGCGCCAACGACAGGGAGGCAAGGACGTCGAGCGCGCAGTCCTGCGCCTCGCGGACCGCCGTGAATACCACGGCCAGGAGACGGAGTTCAAAACCACGCTGCAGCAACTTAACGCATTGCTCACCCTGGAAGGGCTGCGCGTTGGCTATGAAGTCGGGCGGCCCGTACTCGTCGAGGAAGAGCCGGTGTTCGACACCGGTGCCCGCCCGCCCCGTGTCGAACTCCAGGTGGCGGTAGCGGACGTGGTCAGTGATCCCGAGCTCGCCAAGGCAGTGCAGCTCCGGCTCGACGAGGCCCGCATCGGCTACGACCAGGGCGCCTACATCTCGGCCGTCATCATGCTCGGCAGTCTGCTGGAGGGTGTACTGCTTCACGTCGCCGAGGCCAGGCCATCGATACGACCGCGCCCCAAACCTCTGAGGAACATGGGACTGGAGGACCTGGTGGAGTTCGCGCATGCCAACGAATGGATCGAGCACGACGCCAAGATGGCCTCTAACCTCGTCCGCCATTACCGCAACTCCGTCCATCCAGGACTGGAGAAGCGGACTAAGCACAGCCCCAACCGCGATACCCTCGACATGTGTTGGCCGGTCGTCAACGCCATCCTCAATGACCTGGCGGCCACGGCCTCGGACGGCGTCACGAGTGGGCATTAGCACCTCGAGGAACGGCTGAAGACGCGGCCGACGATCACGTCGTCGCAGTAGTGCCCGTCGTCGCCCCGGCCGTGCCAGCCCACTACATCCCTCGTGTAGCTCCCCACTACCCTGAACCGCACCCGGAGAGCGCTCATGATCGTACTGTTCCTAGGCGTCGTTGTCCTGCCAGTCTTCGCAGGCCTTTACTGGATGTCTCGATGCGGTGCCGCCACCCGGACCACCGGTCGTCTGTGCTATCGGGCTCGCCGCGGCCTGTTTACCCGCTGCCGCGACCACGGCTTCCAGATCGTGGCACGCGGCGACCTTCTAGCGGTTGGCTTCTTCGCCCTTGCCTATGGCGGGCTCCGCCTCTGGGCGATCGTCAACTGACCCAGAGGCGATGACCGTTACGGTCACCGCGGTGCTCGCCGGCTAGACCTTCCGCGATACGCCTGACGGCAGGCCCGATCGTTGTCGCCCTTGACGGAGGGCTGCTGTCAGGTGGGATCTGCGGGACGGTGGGGATTGACACCCGCGGCACGGGTCGGAAGCAGAGCCGCCGATGATCATTGATCATCAAGTGTCAACCGTCGTCGTGTTGGGGGAGACAACATCGACCAGGCTCCGTCGAGCACAGCGTAGGCCGCGAAAACCGTCGACCCGCCGGAAGTCCGGAGGTGCAGTCATCTGGCGCCCGGCAGCCCTGGATTCGGCTGACAGGATGATCGCGTGAGCGGATAATCAATGTGTGGCCAATGGCAAGTCTTCCAACTTCAAAAACCGCTTGATTGAGGGCATGCCATGGGACCATCCGTGGCAGCCGCTGCTCGTTACCGCGGTCCTCTGCGCCGTCGTGTACTTCCTTGCCGTGTGGTTGGTGCTCCTCGTCGCCTTGGCCTTGGCTGAGTTGGGCAGAAGATACCTGCGAGGCATCGAGGTTCTGCACGAGCGTTACCACCGGGTGCTTGAAAAGATCGACGAGCAACCGGGGTCCGATTTCGTCTCCCTCGTCGTCGACTTACTGAAGCGGGACGGCTGCGTCGAGGCGGAGGCGCTCAAACCCGACGGGAAGCACGGTCTCGATGTGCTGGCCCTCGCACCGGACGGCAGGCAGATCGCGGTGGCGTGTTACCGCTACACCGGGGAGTCGGCCGTCACCCAAACGCAGGTGAGCGACTTCCACAGGCACATCGTCCAGCGGTACCGGCAGATCCCAACCACCGTCATGATTGCCACCTCCGGGCGTCTGACGGAGAACGCCCGCGCGTACGCCGAGAACAGGAAGGTCGTGGCGGTGGAGCGCCCCGCGGTAGCCCGATGGGTGCTGGGCCAGCCGCCCATCCCAAGCCTGAAGCCGCGTGCCCTGTCTCGGGCCGAAAGCCGTGACCGTCCGCTGCTCCCGACCGGGGGTGGTGCCCGGATCGCATGGCTCGCTCCGCCTGTCGCCCTCGTAACGTTGATCGACAGGGGGATCATGTTTGCTGTCCTCGTCCTGGCGGTGGGACTGACCGCTGCGGCCGCCGCTTCTGCCCTGGACGCCGATCTCAACCCCGATCCCCCGCCGCCGCTGTGGCCCTGGCTGCCGCTGTGGGGCGAAGCTGCCGCCCGGCTGACCCTCGCCGCCACCGCCGCCTGGGTCCTGTTATTCCAGGTCACATGAACCGATCAGATGAGGAGAGGCGGCTGGAGCCACCGGCCTGGACACCTGCACGCCCACACCGCAGGCCTCGGCGGCATCACCACGGCCAGCAGGAGTAACGAGTGCGCCAGCTCTGTGACGCGCCACCAGAGGGCCCGGCATGCCCTTTCGAGCCATCGGCGACCGTCACCCGCGGCGGGGGAGTGGTCGAAGACCTCACGAAGGCCGATCATGTACGAATGGTCAAGGCCGTCCCTCGGATACAGACACTACGTACACCGATGATCTCGGTGATGCTTCGGCGATGACGGTCTGCGTTTCGCGGTCGTAGGTAAGCCCAAGTTGGCGGTAGACCTCGGCCTTGTCGTCGGGGTCGGCGGCGCGCAGGCTCGCGAGGAGCCCGCTGAAGCCGTCGACCAGAGTTTTGATCTCGTGG
>NZ_CAUVXO010000538.1:0-3465 GCF_963555865.1 Protofrankia sp. Cr1 | reverse complement strand
GTCCGCAGCCGGCCCCCGCTCCCCGCGTCGGCCGCGGCGGCCAGCCCGGTGCGCGGGTCGAGGCCGAGGTCGGCGGCGTGTGCCTCCAGGGCGCTGACCAGTTCCTGGCTCGCCGCCCAGCGGGGCTTCGCCTTCCCGACGATCTCCTCGGCGAAGGTGCGTAGCAGCCGGCCGCGCCGCAGCGGCGGGCGCGGCACCCCGAAGAGGTGCTGGGCGCGCTCGCAGGCATCTTCCCAGTCGGCCGGGGTGGGCAGCGGCTGCTCGCGCAGCGTCATGTCCCGGGTGATCGCGGTCAGCTCGGGCGGTGGCGCGAGTTGACCGCCGTACCGGTACCAGGCCCGGTCAGTCTGCTCGGCGAACGCGGCGACGACCAGATGCGCGACGTTGTCGTCCAGGCCGCGCGGCTTCGGCTCGTCGATCCAGCCCAGCAGGTCGCCGACCTGCAGCTCGCCCGGCCCCGAGCCGCCCGCGCCCGGCGGGCCGGACCCGTCAGCAGCCGTCTGGGCGGCACGGCGGGTGAAGTGGTCGACCCACTCGCGGCCCAGCTCGAAGCGGACCTCGTGCATCACGCCGAGCCCGAGCGCCGGTGCGATCCGCCGCATCGGGATCCGGTCGCCTCGGGTGACCTCCACCGAACCGCCGTCCGCCTCGGCCGCCTTCGTCACGTAGCCGAGGACGAGCTTCAGCTCGGCCGGCCTGACCGGCGCCCCGGTCAGGCCGGGGTCGAGGTCGGGGTGGCCGGGGAACTGGTCGACGAGCAGGTCGCCGAGCAGGCGCCGGACCGCGTCCCGGAACGACGCGCCGAGCGGCAGCGTCGGGTTCAGCCCCGGCCACAGCGCGCGCAGGTGGTCGCTGAAGCCGGCGTTGACGTCCTGCTCGTCTTTCGACATGAGCCCGTAGGCCGAGCGCAGCACGGTCCGGGTCTTGGTCAGCAGCGCGTCGTAGCGGCTCTTCAGCACGCCGCGGGCGCGCTGGCGGTCGTCGGCGTTCAGGTGCTGAGCGTGGCTGTCGAACCGGTGCCCGCCGCCGGCAAGCAGGTGGTCGAGCCGGACGAGCATCCCCAGGTCGGCCAGCCGTGCGGCGGTCAGGTCGGCGGGGATCCAGCAGACGGTACGGTGCTGGACGCCCGCGCTGCGCAGCCGCTCGACGCGCGCCCGGGCGTAGACCGGCCCGTCGCCGGTGTCGTCGAACGGGTAGTCGACGACGAGCCGCCAGGACTCCGAGTCGACCGGGGCGAGCTGGTCGTCGCGTAGCTCCGCGCCGCGGACCGAACCGAAGATGACCTCGCACGTGCGCTTGCTGCCCTTCCAGACGAGGTCGAGCCGGTCGCCGTAGGCGTCGCCGGTGACGTTGACGCCCAGCTCGTCGACGAGTAGCCGTTTCACCAGGGTGCGTCGATTACCGGCGCTGTCGTAGGCGACGGCCGAGTTGAGGATGCTGTCGACCTCGACGTCGACGAGCTCCAGGCCGACGCCCGGGTCGCCGCCATCCACCGGGATATACTTGATCTCGCCGAACTGGCCGGCCCAGCGTTCGACCTTCTTGCCGACGAGCCCCGCCTCGCCGCCCGGGATCGGGCTGGTGATGCTGCCGTGGTTGAGCGCCGACAGCCGCCGAGGTGTCAGGTTGCGCAGCGCCGGGACGCTCGGCGCGAGCGCGGAGAGCAGCAACGACTTGACCAGCCGGTCGTCCGCGGTGAACCGGCGGACCTTGGTCGCCAGCGCCGGGTCGGCGCCGGCGCCGGCGCCGGCGCCGGTGGCCTGCACGCGGCGGGCCTGGGCCAGCGTGTCCTCGTCGAGGCCTTCCGCGTCGAGCAGGTAGGGGCGCAGCTTGCGGGCGTAGAGCTTCTGCGCCGCGTCGAACTCGGCCTTCAGGACGTCGGTGAACGGGGTGTCGGCGCCGCGGGTGATGACGTCCCACAGGTCGCCGAGCGGCACGACCTGGCCGAGACGCAGGTCGTCGCGGTGGTCGACGAGCAGCTGGCGCATGAGTTTCAACGCTGTCCGGTTGCGCTGCAGGGCAGCGGAGACGTGGACGAGGGTGTCCATGAACGCCGGGCTGAACGGGTAGGAGAGCCGGAACGCGTCCCGGTCGGCGCCGAGTTGGGCGCTGCCGCCGAGCATCGTGTCCCACACCTCGGCGCGGACCTTCGCCGTCGTCTCGAACGCCCGCGCGATCGCCGCCTCGGCGCCGGCGTTCAGCGGCTTCAGCAGACGCCTGTTGGCGATGAGCGGGAGGTTGCGGTCCTCCAGCACGATCTTGTCGAACCGGCCGTCGGCGAGGGTGAGGACGTCGAGGAAGGACAGGCGCACGTCGCCGGCGACCTGTTCGCCGACCAGCTCCCGCAGGTCCCGCTGGCGGGCGATGAAGCTGACGACCGGGATCGGCCGGGCACCCAGCCCGCCCTCGACGAAGTTCGTGACCTTCTGGACCTCGCGGGAGACGAATGCCTGGTCGCCCATGTTGTTCGCGAGCCACAGGATCAGCTCGTCGAGGAACAGGATGACCGCGTCGTAGCCGAGATCCTTGGCGTGCCGGGCGATCTCGGTGAGGCCGGCGTCCAGGGAGACGAAGCCCTCGGCGTCCTCGCGCAGGTCGCGGAAGGTGTTCGCGAACCAGGTCGAGAGCAGGTCGGAGACCAGCCGGCGGCGGGCCTTGCCGGTCGGGGTGGCGCTCGGGGCGAGCGCCGCGTCCAGCTCGGCGGGCGTCCAGGAGGCGTCGTCGCCCCACTCGTCCTCCTCGCCGCCGCCCGAGCCGGCCCGGTTCAGCTCGGCGAGGAAGGTGGTGTCGCCGACCTTGGCCCGTACGCTGGCGGCCTCGTCCAGTAGCGCCTCGGCCCGGTGCACCGCCGGGATGGGGGCGCCGGGGTGCAGCCTGCGCAGGTGGTCGGCGTAGCCGCCGAGGACGCGCTGCTCGATCGACTTGGCACCCAGCAGGTGGAACGGGACGAGCAGGAACTTCTTGCCGGCCAGCTCCGCGTCATGCTTGCCGATGACGTCGGTCAGGCGGTCGTCGAGTGTGCGGGCGGTCGGCTCGCCGCGCAGCAGCGCGTGCAGCACCGCCATGAAGTGCGACTTGCCGGAACCGAACGAGCCGTGCAGGTAGACGCCCTTCGACGTCCCGGTGCTCACCGCCTGCGCGATCAGCCCGAGCGCCTCGTCGAAGTTCCCGACGAGCCGGTCGGTCACCACGTAGCTGTGCAGGGTCGCGGGGTCGGTGACGCCCTCGGTGAGCTTGAGGACGAAATCGCTGTCGGACGTCCGCAACGGGATGTCGATGACCTCGCGCAGCAGCGGCTGGGGCGACGGGCTGGTCATGCAACACCTCGGGTCCGGTCGTGCGTGTGCTGTGGCGCGGGCGGCCCGGCGGCCATCCGTGTCCGGATCGTACGTATCGGGTCGGTCACTTCGCGCCTCGCCGGCCGCGGGTGGCCCGCCGGGGGGCGCCAGCTGGTCAGGGCGTCGG
>NZ_CAUVXO010000537.1:0-3466 GCF_963555865.1 Protofrankia sp. Cr1 | reverse complement strand
TTACATTTCAGCCATCCAAGCGCCCGGAAATAGAAACGGGACAAGGATCCGGCCAATATTTGAGTCAATAGCGATACCTAGTAGTATTGAATCACTATCAAAAAGAGTTTCAGACGCAGACTTGGAACTGACGAAAAAATTCGACATCTCCTCGATAAACGATCCAAAACTTGGCTTCTTGCTTCGAGTAGTCGGGTATAAAACACTTTCGAGCAAGAATGATAACGTGACCGTCTCCGTTTGGTCCACTTCGTCTGTCGGGGTGTACGGCGACAATAATCCAATGCTGTCTCCGCAAGAAAAGTGGGGCACAGATATTTGCAAGGTTTCATGGAACGACGGCGACTGGAAACTTTCCGACGCAAACGACGGGTCAGACGGTCCTAGTATCACAAGTAGAGAAGCAGAAGCAATCCAGCTGTTCACCTTCGTAGGAAGGCCGACAACGTGAACGCGGTGACCGCGGAAGGCGGACAGCTTCTCGCCATCGGATTCAATCCTTTCAGCGGGACCGTGGACTCCGTTTCTGAGAAGTCCGCCAGCTTCCTGGACTCGGTGGGTGCAGCGTTCGCGAACATGGCGGCGGACCTGTCGGCATCCGTGTTCAGCTTCGCCGCGCAGAAGACCGCGATCGACCTGAACCAGGACTACGTCGTCAAGAACTACAACATCGTCTTCGGCGTGGCGATCCTGGTCGTCACGGGCCTGTTCATGTGTGCCTGTATTGTCGGCGCCGTGCGCGGGGACCCGCACATTCTCGGCCGCGCTCTCGCGTCCACCGGCACCGCGATCATCGGTTCCTTTGTCGTGCTGACTCTCCTACAGATGCTGCTTTCCGCCAGCGACGGCATCTCCGAATCGTTCGGCGACGGCGCGCCGCTGGGCGCAAGCCTGGTGGCCCAGCTCCGAGCTCTCCCCCAACAGGGCAACTTCGCTCTCGACATGGTCCTGTCGCTGCTCGTCGCGCTGTTCTCGTTCGCGCTCTTCCTGGTTCTCTACATCCGCAAGGTGGCCATCATCGCGGTTGCCGTGTTCATCCCGCTGTATCTTGCCGGGCAGCCGGCGATGTCGACCCGCAACTGGATGAAGCGAGCTGTGGAGATCCTCGCCGCGCTCGTCTTCGCCAAGCCCGTCATCTATGCGATCTTCACCCTGGGCTCGAGCATTGCCAGCGACGCGACCGGGTCAGCCATGGACCAGACACTGACGATTCTCAGCGGCATTGTGATTATGGCCGCCGCGGTCTTCTCGCCACTCGCCCTCCTCTATGTGATCGGGATGGCCGACGTTCAGATCATGCAGGCGATCGGCTCGGCGGGTAAACGCGGCGCGGCAACGTTCGGCCACGGCGCGGGCGCGCTGCTCGGCTCGTCGTCGCGGGAGACCTTCCGGGGTATCGGCGGTCGGCTGCAGAGCCGACAACGGAGCGGGTCGGGGGTGGACGCGGGCCGGCCCGTCACCGGCGATCTCGCCCCGGTCAGCGCCGGTGGTATGGCCAGGGCGGGCAGCCGCCGCGGGTCCGCAACCGGCCCGGCGACTCGGGTCGGCACACCGACCGCTCGTGCACGTCAGACCAGCGGTGCTCAGGCCGCCGGTGCTCAAGCCAGCGGAGGCCAGCCGGCCCAGACCGCGGCCCGGGCCACGGGTGGTGGTTCCGCGGCGCGCGGCGGCACCTCCGCGCGCGTTCCCCGAGCCGCGCCGCCAAGGGCTGCGGCATCGACCGGGTCGCCGTCGATACCGTCACGGTCGCCTGTGACGTCGCCCAAGGTGACCACACCGCCGCCGCCGATCCACCCGACCCGTACCGGAAGAAGCTGAGCCGGGCGTGGTCGCCGAACGCACCTACCGCTTCGGGCCGCTGGAACGCGGCGGGATCCTGCTGGGCATGCGCTGGCCGCAGCTGGGGCTGATGGTCGGGGTGATGCTGTGCATCCTCGGAGCGCTGCGGTCTCCGGTCATACTGGCTCCTGGGTGGCTCGCGCTGGCGGGCGCCCTGGGGTTCATCGCGTTCGTCCGTGTCGACGACCGTAACCTCGATCAGTGGGTGCCGATTCTTGTCGGTTTCACAATGCAGAAGGTGATGGGCGAGACGGTGTTCCGCGGGGCGTTGTTCCGAACCGGCGATGACGCCGACCACCTCTCCAGGACCGCACTGCCAGGGCCGTTGTCATCCCTGGTGATGCTGTCGGTACCGGTTGGCAACAGCCGTTACGTGGCGATCGTGAAGGACGTCAGACGAGGGACGTTCACCGCCGTCCTGCAGGTGCAGGGCAGCCAGTTCGCGTTGCTGGAATCCGGTGACCAGCAGGCCAGAGTGGACGCCTGGGGCGAGTTGCTGGCCGGGCTGACCATCGGCGGCGGCCGGCTGTCCCGGATCCAGTGGCTGGAACGCACCCTGCCGGACTCCGGTGACCAGCTGCAACGGCACTGGCGGGTCCGGGGCAACCATGACAGCTCCTGGGCGGCGCAGGCATACCAGGAGGTCATCGACGCCGCCGGCCCGGTGGCACGGCGCCACGAGACCTTCCTGTCCTTCCAACTGCGGACCCGGGACGTGCGCCGGGCGATCCAACGCGCCGGCGGTGGTGACCACGCGGCCTGCACGGTGCTGCTCGGCGAGCTGCGGACGATGGAGGCTGCGCTGGCCAGGGCATCGATCAACACGGTCGGCTGGCTGCCGCCGCGCGCCCTGGCCGCGGTGATCCGCACCACCTACGATCCCTACTCGATCGAAATGATCGACGCTCGCGGCGGTGCCGCGTCCGACCGGGCCGGTGGGCTCGCCGGCCTGCCCTCGGGTATCGATCCGGCGATCGCCGGCCCGGTTCGTGCGGTCTCCGCCTGGGATCACTACCGCACCGACTCCGGGTTCCACACCACATACTGGATCAACGGTTGGCCGCGGGTCCCGTCCCCGGCGGCATTCCTCGCGCCGCTGCTCATGGAGACGACCTGCCGGCGGACGGTGTCCCTCGTCGTCGAACCGATGCCGGGCCGCAAGGCCGAGAAGACCGTCAATCGCCGCCGGATGGCCCACCTCGGGGAGCAGCAGATGCGGGACAAAGTCGGCAAGGTGACGACTCAGCGTGACATGGCTGAGGCTTCCGAGGTGGAACGCCGTGAGCAGGAGCTCATCGCGGGGTTCGGCGCGTTCCGCTTCCACGGGTTCGTGACCGTCTCCGCGGACGACCTGGACGGCCTTGCCGAGGCGTGCGGCGAGGCCGAGACCCTGGCGTCGCGCAGCCGCCTGGAGATGGTCCGGCTGGTCGGCGAACAGGACCAGGGGTTCAGCGTTGCCGCGCTTCCGCTGGCTGTGGGGGTGTCATGACGGTCGACCGATCGCAGGGAGCCAGAACGGACCGGGCGGCCCGCAGGGAACGGGGGGAGCCGCAACGGGGCGAACGTGAGGCGGCGCGGGCCGAGCGGGCCGCGGCCGGAGCCGAACGCGCGGCGATCCGGCGGGCCC
>NZ_CAUVXO010000536.1:0-3471 GCF_963555865.1 Protofrankia sp. Cr1 | reverse complement strand
GCTGCGCGTACGCCGCGAGGCGATGCCCAGCGACTTTCCCCTGCAGATCGAGCTGAGTGGCATTGTGTACGGGACACAGTCCGCGGTCGTCGAGGACATCCTGTTCGATGCCATTCCTTTGCCATTGACCTCCCTGGCCGCGGATTCCCTCGTCCACGCAGTCCTGCTGGAAATCACCTCACAGGCAGAGGAGCTCGCGCAGGCCGTGAATTATCTCTCCGCCGACCTGCGCCGGGCCGCCGGGGCCGACCCCATCCCGTGGGATCGCGGACAGCGGCCCGGCGACATGGTCCTACATGCCCTCGACCCGTTGGTGCGCCGTTTGTTGGTCGGGCTCCGTGCCATAGGCGAGGACGTCGACCAGATCGAACGCGGACAGCTCGCATGGGAGCAGGTGGCCTGGCAGCGCACCTGGGAGATCGCCGAGCAGGTCTTCTCCACCGCCGCGCCGACCACCTTCGCCGGGCGGATCGACCAGAAGAAGAACAAGGAGGGTAACCAGGAAGGGAAGAAGACAATCTATCGGATGAGTACGGCCGAGGCCAGCTTCCATCGTCGACTCAACCAGATCCTCACCCGCGCGGCCGAAGCCCGCAGAACACCGAAGCGCCCCGCGACAAAAGCCGAAGCCGTCCCGACAAACGCAGTGTGAGGTATCCATGTTCACAAACCCACATGCTCGATACTGGAACCGGTTTGTCGACGCGGACGGCGCGTGGAAACGTGACCCCCGCACAGCCGTGGAACAGCGCCCACCGGGTGAGGACCTGGCCGCCTTGCGATCCGGCCTGGGTCAGCCGGCCGGTTCCGTTCCGGCGATGTGGCCTTTCTACACATGTGTCGTCGACGAGAAGGCCGCACAGCGAGACGAGGGCTCGGATGAGGAGACCGCCGAGCACGCTGCCCTGGCCCTGTTTGGTCTGCACCAGCAGAGCCAGCAGGAGCCGATGCACCGCCCGAAGGTCGGTTTCGGGCAGGCCCTGCGCGCTCTTCGGCTCAGTGACAGGTTCAGCGAGAACGCCGTCGACGCCCGCGTGCAGGCCGCTGCCACAGCCACCAGCGTCCCTGCCCTGCTGTACCGTCTCCGGGGTCTGATCACCCAGCTGCGGACCATCCACCAGCCCTTGGACTACGACCTCCTCATGGAGGACATCAAGTACTGGCACTACGTTGAGTCCCGTCAGCGTGTCCGACGCGCCTGGGGCCTGAGGTACTACGTCTGGGGCCAGGCGGCTTCGGACGGATCCGAGGGCAAAGACACGACCCCTGCTACTTTTTGATCTTCCTCATATCGGATCCGATGAGATATCGGATCCGGCGAGGGCTCCCTGTCTGACGACATCTATCACCGCCTGCCGCTGATCCCGTTTCCGCTCCAGCCGTCCAGCCGTCCAGCCGCGCCACTGACGAACCGCTCAGGAGCGCCTCCCATCCAGCCAGGAGACAGTGATGAACCCGCGTCTCTATATAGACGTCCACATTTTGCAGACCGTCCCGCCTGCGAACCTCAACCGTGATGATCAAGGAAATCCCAAGGAGGCGTCCTTCGGCGGTGTGCGTCGCTCTCGGGTCTCCTCACAGGCATGGAAGCGGGCGACCCGTATGGCCTTCGCCGAGCGCGTGCCTGAGGAGAAACTGGCCACCCGCACTAAAAAAATCGCCAGTCAACTCACCGAGCGCTTGGAGGCCCGGGCCGACCTGGACACCGACGCCGCAATCCGGATCGCCGGAGCGTTGCTGGCCACGCTGGAAATCAAGGCAGGTAAGAAGGCAGGAGACACCGCCTACCTGCTCTTCTACGGCCGACAGCAACTTGAGGAGGTTGTTAACCTCGTCGCTGATCAACTGGACGATCTTGCCGTTCTGGACGACGCCGACCTGGCTGCGGCGGTCAAGGAGCTCCCGGTACGGGAGAAACTCGGCACCGGCCATCCCATGGACGTCGCGTTGTTCGGCCGGATGGTCGCCGACATCCCGTCCCTCAACGTCGACGCGGCAACCCAGGTCGCTCACGCACTGTCTACTCATGCAACCGAACTGGAGTTCGATTACTACACAGCTGTCGACGATGAGAACGAGAAGGAGGAGACCGGTGCCGGCATGATCGGCACGATCGGCTTCAACTCAGCGACTCTCTACCGTTACGCGACGGTGAGTCTGCATCAGCTCACGGCCAACCTCGGCGACGACACGGCCGCCGCACTCGACGCCGTCGAGCTGTTCCTGCATTCATTCGTCCGTTCCACCCCTTCCGGTTACGGCAACTCCTTCGCTCACCGGACACTGCCCAGCCTCGTCGCCGTGGTCGTCCGTCAGGATCAGCCGGTCAACCTCGTCTCCGCCTTTGAAAACCCTGTCCGTGCGCGGAATGGCATTGTGGCGGCATCGGCTCGGCGACTGGCCCGCGAACACAGCCTGGCCACCAGCCAGTGGGGCGACACCCCCCTGCACACTGGCCTGTGCCACACGTTCGACCCCGACGACGAGGAGACCGCCGCCACGGCCGCCGCTCTCAGCACAGCGTTCCGTCCGGCCCAGACCTTCCCCACGGTGCTCGCCAAGCTGCGTGCCAGCCTTATCGAGACGGTGAAGCAGGGCTGATGATCACCGCTGACACGACCGAGAACGGCAGCAACCCCACCGATCCTGACCATCAGCTCGTCTTGCTCCTGCGTCTCGCGGGGGCACTGCAGTCGTGGGGTGACCGCAGCGCCTTCAACCGCCGAGAGACACGGCCTGAACCGACCAAGTCCGGTGTCCTCGGGCTCCTCGCAGCCGCCGCGGGCCGGCATCGCGAAGCCTCGCTCGCCGACCTGATGGACCTACGGCTGGGCATCCGGGTCGACCAACCCGGCACGCTGCTCCGCGATTATCACACCGTCAGTGACTATCGGGGTCGTCCCTTGCTTCAGGCTGGCGTGTCAGCCAAAGGGGTGCAGAGGCCCACCTCACCGCCCAAGCCCACGCACATCACCCAACGCTTCTATCTTCAGGACGCTGTGTTCGTCGCCGCCGTCGCCGGACCGCAGCCGCTGCTGGAATCCCTCGAAGTGGCCGTCCGCAGACCCGCCTTTCCCCTTGCCCTGGGACGACGCTCCTGCGTGCCTACCCAGCCAGTCTGGCTGGGGCTGCGCAGCGGTGCACTCCAGGACGTGCTCCGCGATGAGCCCTGGCAGGCATCGCAACACGTCCGTCAGGCGTTCACCCGCCGTAACAAGAAACGCCCGGATCGGATCGACCTGTCGGCGACTCTCGACGACAGCGAAGGCGACGACGTCCTGCACGACGTCCCCGTCTCCTTCGACCCACGCAACCGGCGTTTCACCAGCCGACGTGTCCGCCACACCTGGCTGTCCGTGCCTACCGGATTTCCCCCTGCGGACGGCCCGGAGACCCCCGAAGCCACCGGCACCGGCACCGGGACTGGGACCAGCGCGCACGACCCCTTCGCCCTGCTGGGTTGGTGACTCC
>NZ_CAUVXO010000535.1:3415-3926 GCF_963555865.1 Protofrankia sp. Cr1 | reverse complement strand
AGTCGTACTGAAGCGGAGATGGACGTCGATGATGGTCCGCCGGGCGCCACCACCCCGTCCGCGCGAACCCCCACCGCGCCAACCCGCCGGCCGCCATCTGTCTGATTCCAAGCCTCCGAGGATCGGGAAAACTATCGGAGGCGCTGAGGTGGAGGTTCGCGGGTTCCGTGGACCGTCTGACCTGCTGTCATCGCATCGAGAGGTCGGCGAAGCAGTCTGGCGAGACGGTCACACTGGTCCGCGACCATGACCTGGTCGCCGCGCGTGTCGAAGTAGACGACAGCCGACAGGTATTCCAGGGCGAAGACCGCGGCAAGCCGGTCGCGGACATCAGGACATTCCATGTCCAACCCGTAGGCCTCACGGAACGCGGTGCCAAGGACCGGGTGCAGCCTCAACACCGATTCGGCGATCTTGACCAGGTCGTAGAGGGGATCGGCGAGCCGTGCCTGCTCCAGGTCGATCACGGCGGCGAACAGCCCGTCGCGCACCACAACATTGCCAGCCCAAA
>NZ_CAUVXO010000535.1:0-2968 GCF_963555865.1 Protofrankia sp. Cr1 | reverse complement strand
GATCGCGGTGGACCAGGGCGACAGGCGCTCCGCCCAGAGCCGGTCGGACGCGCTGCCAGAAATCCTCCAGTTGGACAACCAGCCCCGTGGCGAGGTGCCCGCGCGCCGCGCCGTGGCGCAGCTTCGCCGTGAAACGCCGGTCCGCCTTGCCCAGCCAGTCCCGACCCGGCGCCGTGATGCTGTGCATTCTCGACAGCCAGGCACCCAGGTCCCCGCCGAGGCGGGCGGCCTGCTCCGTGCTCCATCCACTGATCGGTTCGTGGGAGAGGTCGTGGCCGTCGATCCACCGCACAGCGATCAGCCAGCCAGCCGGCGTCCATGTGGGTGGCACAACGACGTCCTGGTGGGGCAGACCACGGCCGGACAGCAGGTGCGACGCCGTCCGCGTCACCGCCAGTGGCCGCACGTCGGAGCGCACCTTGACGACCAGTTCACCGACCTGCGTCGTGACTCGAAACGTCTCGCCCCCGTACCCACCGAACAGCGGCGTGACACGGCCGGCGGCAAGGCCGACGGCGGCGAGGGAGCCGGCCACCGATCGCACGGTCTCCGGGCGGGTCTCCGGGCGGGTCTCCGGGCGGGTCTCAGGACCTGATGAAGAAGTCATGGGCCTTCTGGCAGACGATCCGGTGGCCGAGGTCAGCGCTGCGACCAGAGATCCCGGTAGCGGCGCTGTTCAGCGCACGGAGACGTGCTCGGGCACCCGGTCGCAACACACGCCAAAACCGCTGTGCCGGGGACACTCGATGTCATCCGCCGACGGGCAGTAGTAGATGTCCGGGCAGCCACAGTCGTCTACGACGCGCTCCCACGCACGACTGATGGCTCGCGACTGAGCGCTGGCCAGGTCCCGGGTCATAGGTTTGTCTCCCTCTCTCGACGCCAGCACCGGGCAAGCAGAGATTCACCGAGTGGCGCAACACAGCCGGACGGGGCGATATACATCATTCCGGTGCGGTTGGAGGTCTGCGACATCCCCGATCCGCTCCGACCCTGGCAGTCGGTCGATCTCTTCGCCGGTCGCGGGTACGAGACGCTACTACGCGCGTTGCGGGACTCGTCCCGGGTTGGCCGGTAGGTCAGCGGGCGCAATCACAGCTCCGCCCGAGCCCCCGGCCGCCAGGCCGCGCGCAGCCCGTCGCACGGCGCCGGAACGGACCGGGACGCCGGGGGTATTGACCCTGTTCGAAAGCTCGGGCTAAGGACGTGCGAGTTCAGCGGTGAGCAGGCGTGTGTCCAGCCATGGGGAGGTGGATTGCCTCGTGAAGGGGTCGGTCAGGTCGCGGCCGTAACGATGGGCGACCGCGGTGACGTCTTCCTCGCGGACAGTCCAGCCGTTAAGGCGTAGCCACTCGGCTGGCTGCTGACGAGCTTCGGTGTTGATCAGAGACTTCATCTCGATACCGGACCGGCTGCTGAGTTGATCCAGCGGCGCGGCGTCGGACGTGAGGCGGTTCACCTGGGCGATGCGGTCAAGCGCGATGCGGCTGCCGGGAGCGGAGAGCTGGTGGATCTGCCGCAGAAGGCGTTCCTCGGCGTCCGCCGGAAGGTAGGCGAGGAGTCCCTCCGCGACCCAGGCGGCCGGGACGCTTCGGGTGAACCCTGCAGTGGTGAGCGCGGCTGGCCAGTCCTCGCGCAGGTCGGTCCCGACCGCGATACGCCGGCAGCCCGGTTGCGCCTGCTCGCCGCGGAGCACATCCTCTTTGAAGTCAATCATCTGCGGTTGGTCCACTTCGTAGAGCGTGACGTCGGCTGGCCAGTCGAGTCGGAACGCTCGCGTGTCCAGGCCCGCGGCGAGAAGGACGATCTGGCGGACACCGCCGCGGAGCGCGTCGCGGACGACGTCATCGTAGAACCGCGACCGCACTCCGATGTAGCGGGAACCGTGCAGGTGCAGTGCCTGCTGGTCGGTCACCGGCTCGCCCTCGGCGGGCCAGCGCGACGGGAACGCGATCGGTGACTCGACAGCGTGGACGAACGCGGCGCCGAGTGGGTCGTCAATGAGAGCGTCGGGCATCGACGACTCGACGGTGCGGGCCGCGGCCAATCCGAGGGCTGTGATGCCCGGACCGGTGACGATGTCCCAGGTGTGCTGCTCCATCATGCTGCGTTCCCTTCATCGTGTGGCCGGAGTGAATCTAATGGCTCGGTCCTGAGATTCATCCGTAGCAGTCTCTGATCACGTTGATGATCTGGTCGGCGGTCCTGGCCTACCTGAAATCCTTGATCTAATAGTCTGTATACCGTTCAGTGTCACGGATATGCGGTCTGCGTGACCCGGGACGGGCCATCCCAGAGCGCGTACGCCAGCGGCGGCCGCATCATGCCACGCCGCCGGCAAGTTCAGCGGCGCGTCGGGTGCCGGGCGAGCACGGCCGGCCAGGGCCGCGCGCAGCCCGCCGCCGACATCCAGGTCCCCGCACGGCTCCCAAAATGCCGCGGGGGCGGAACACGAACGGATACCCCGAAGCACGAGCAGCAGCCGATATATGACAACGCTTTTCTCGTTGCGGCGTTTCCCCGCGAACTGGAGAGGCCGCGTGTCCTTTTGCCGCGAGTGGCCACCCGCCCTACCGTCTACCTCGCCAGGACATTAGTTCCCTGAGGGGGACCTTAACGAGGGCGGGTTGCCGGTCCGGTGCGCGACGGCAAGCATCGGCCGCGTTCACCGAACTCCAGAAGATCACCGCTGTTGAGCGCCGGTGATCGACAAACCGATAACCGGCGGACGTGCGTAACCGCAATGGCATCAGGTTTGGGCGCACCTCGGCGTCCGCTCGCTGCGACCGGACCGTCCTATCAGCAGGGTGGCCAGCCTCAGCGACTGCGCTCTGTACCCGAGTGTAGACTTTTCATATAACTGTGAAAAAAGATTGATCGCCTGGACATCGAAGCGAGAGCAGGAGACATGGGATCCTCCGCCGATTCGGTCTTCGCGACGATGAAGCCATTCGTCTGGGACAGCGCT
>NZ_CAUVXO010000534.1:3212-3780 GCF_963555865.1 Protofrankia sp. Cr1 | reverse complement strand
GCCGCCAGCCCAGCGGCGCGGATACCCAGAATGAGGTAGCCGATCTGCAGGCCGGCGTTGAAGCGGGCCGTCTGCTCGCGAGCGACCGGTTCGGTGAAGAAGTCCTTGGCGTTCGGCAGATGGGGGAAAACCTGCGGGAGGTTCTCGTGGAAGTCGACGTCCGCGGCCACGATGGCCACGAGCGGCGCAGACTGTGTCTTCGCCTGGTTACCCGGGCTGAGATGCTGTACCAGCCGTTCCCGAGCCTCGGGCGAACGGACCAGGATGATCCGCAGCGGCTGCGCGTTCATACTGGTCGGCGCCCACTTGATCAAGCCATAGATGGCACGGACCTGCTCGTCGGACACCGGATCGTCGCTGAACGTGTTCGCAGTCCGGGCCGTGTGGAACAACAGATCCGCGGCGGCGGCGTCCAGCAGCAGGGCGTCTTCGCCGGTAGCGATATCGGTGATGGTCATGGAGGTCGGGACTCCTGATAGTCGGGTGGTTGCCATGAGCGCTCCGGGGACTGCGGCCTACGGGCGCGCGATCTGACGATCGTCGCGCGCCCGCTGGCCCAGCTGCTTAA
>NZ_CAUVXO010000534.1:0-2914 GCF_963555865.1 Protofrankia sp. Cr1 | reverse complement strand
TGGAGAGTGCTCGGATGTCCAGTAACCCACGTCCGGGGGTCGCGCTGCGGACCCGGCTGATGTTCGGCCTGCTGGCCCTGCTCACGGTGGGGTTGTCCGCCACCGCCGCCATCAGCATCTTCGCGCTGCGTACCTATCTTTTCCAGCAGACGGACGACCAGCTGCGCGGCGCCCAGAATCTTGTGACAGCACGTAGTGGATTGCTGGCCCGAATGACACCGGTGATCGGCGCCGAAAGCCTGCAACGCGTGATCGCCCCGACCGACTACGTGGTGGAACTCCGCCTGCGCGACGGTTCGGTCCGGGTCGTCACCGGAAGCGGTAGTGGTCCCACGCCATCGCGTCCACTCCTCGACGCCGTCACGGATATCGACGCCCGGATCGCCTCCGGAGCGCCGTTCAACATCGTCGACGGCGGCAGACGCTTTCGCGCCATCGTCGGGGTGCTACCCGCCAAGGGTGGGACCGACCTGGTCGCCGTCCCACTGCGCCCGGTAACCACGACCGTCGCCCGGCTGGCGGGGATAGAGCTCATCGCCAGCCTCGCAGTGCTTATCGGCGCGGGTATCTCGGCGTGGCTGCTTCTCGGCCGTGGCCTGCGGCCGTTGCGGGACGTCGCGGAGACCGCCGCGGCAATCGCCGGCGGGGACCTGTCCCGGCGCGTGCCCGACTCGCCGGTGCGCAGCGAGGTCGGCCGGCTCGCCGCCGCGCTCAACATCATGCTCGGTCAGATCCAGTCGGCGTTCGAGGAACGGGTCCGCTCGCAGGAACGGCTGCAGCGGTTCGTCGCCGATGCCTCCCACGAGCTGCGGACTCCGCTGACCTCCATTCGCGGTTATGTCGACCTGATGCGCCAGGGTGTCGTCCCACCGACGGGTGTGGACGATGCGCTGCGGCGCGTCCAGGAGGAGAGCGCCCGGATGAGCGCGCTGGTCGACGACATGCTCTATCTGGCCCACCTCGACGAGCACCGGCCGCTGGACCGCTCGAACGTGGACCTGTCCGCCGTGCTGCGGGACGCGGTCGCCGATGCAACCGCGGTGGAGCCGGACCGTCCCATCGCATTGACCTGTCCGGACCGGTGCATGGTGGTCGGGGACGCGGACGCCCTGCGCCAGGTGGTCGGGAACCTCCTGTCGAACGTGCGGGTCCACACGCCGGTGACAGCCCGGGTCGAGGCGACACTTGCCCGTGACAGCACCCGCGTCCACCTCGAGATCCGCGACTTCGGACCGGGTATGCCCCAGGAATCGGCTGAACGGATATTCGACCGCTTCTGGCGGGCGTCGGGGAGTCGCGATCGGATCCACGGCGGCAGCGGTCTGGGCATGTCCATCGTCGCGGCCGTCGCGGCGGCACACGGTGGTACCGCGCAGGTACGTTCCGCTCCCGGCATCGGGACCACCGTCGGGCTCTTTCTCCCGGTGGGTGAACCGGAATCGCCCGATCCACCCACGGGAGAACTCGGCAGTGTCAATTACGAAAGGCAGGCCGCCGGACCGCCGGCCTGAAGAGTCGACAGCGGGCAGACCGCGGCCTGTGGGTAGTAGCTCCCCATGACCGCCGCGGCCGATGCCGGGTTGTTGTCAGGCGGAACATTCTGGACGGCATACGGAAAATTACCGAGAAGGTTGCGCAGCAGCAGCACGTGCGGCGTCGTCGGATTATCCGTGGAAAAGGGTATGAACGTCGCTCCGGGAATGCCGTCGATTGCGGCCCGCTGCGCTTCGGTGCCCACGACGAACGTATAGTAGCCGGTCGAGTCGAGCGCCGTGGCCTCGTCCGCCCGGCAACCGTAGTCAACGGTGCCGTCGGGCAGCGTGTTCACAACCACGGGCAGCGGCGGTGTCGGGAGGTCCGCGCACAGGGACCAGTAGCGCAGGTTCGCCGCCGACGGCCATGGCGCCGGATGCTCGCCACCAGGCGTGGTAGGTGCCTTGGCCCGGACAACGACCACGTTGTCGCCGCCGGGCGGCGTCACCGAGGCTTCCAGATAGGCATTGTCAGGGTTGGGGAACAAGGAGCCGTTGCTCGACGTCCCGCGGGCGAACTGCAGATCTCCGCTCGTCGTGGCAGCCGCCGACAGGCCGGCCACCATGTCGGGCGTGGCACCGACTTGCGAGCCGGGCGCGCACAGCGGGACGTTCACCGTGGTGCCGTCCTGCTCGAAGGCCACACCGGGAAGCCACACCGCCTGGTCGCCACCTGTGGGCAGGTAGACCCGGTAGATGAGATACCCGGCCCGGCCCGCCGGGGTGCCCTCAGGGGCAAGAGGGAGGACGTTGGTCTGCCCCGGGGCTGCGTCGGGACGGAGAGTCAGCATTAAAGTGACCACCCGGGGATGCCGGTACCTGCCACGGGTTGAGACTGCCCGCGTCCGGCGCAATGTGGTAGTCAGTCAGTTCCGAACTGACACCATTGGACGTGGTGAAGGGCGCGAAGCTGCTGTCGTACACCGTCAGGGATGTGTAACGCGCATCCGCGTACGTACCCGACAGCACGATGTTGAGATCCTTCTGGACGGCGAACGGCATGACCCAGTACACGGCGTCGCTGTCCAGCAGACCCGCGTTGACCGTCTGCGGCGAGGCTTCCACCCGCCAGGCGCAGTCAGGCGTCCTGGGCGGTCCGGACGGTGCCGCGCTTGCGGGAAGCGCGAGTGCGGCACCCGCAAGCGGCACAAGTACGGACAGTGCCGCCAACGACAGCGCCCGAAATCTCCTCGGTCCTGCCATCAAGCGATCGTCCACCGAGCGATCTGTCACTCTCGGTCTACGCATGTGACGTACCCCCAACCGGGCGAGCGGATCCATCCCTTGGACCGCGTCTGACGCCAAGGAGAGCCGGCCGACGTGTGAACCGGATCAAAGCCTGATATGAGCGAGATTCGGAGGATCTTTCCATCCTGTGACGG
>NZ_CAUVXO010000533.1:3281-3973 GCF_963555865.1 Protofrankia sp. Cr1 | reverse complement strand
CGGGCCGGTGTCCCCGCGTCCACATTGCTGATCGCCGCTGGCACCGAGTACGACGAACGTCTTGATGAGGCCCGCCGGCTCGCTCCCCGTGCCGGTGTGGCCGTCGCGGACGTCGCCCGAGCCGAGCTGGACCGGCTGTGTGGTGCCGCGCCGCATCAGGGGCTGGCACTGTCGGTGCCGCCGTTCCGGTATGCCCATCCTGATGATCTTCTGGCCCGTGCGCAGGCGGCGCCGCCGGGACTCCTGGTGGCATTGGACGGGGTCACCGACCCGCGTAATCTCGGCGCGGTGATCAGATCGGCGGCGGCGTTCGGCGCGCACGGTGTGGTCGTCCCCGAGCGGCGGGCTGCCGGTGTGACGGCGGCGGCGTGGAAGACGTCGGCGGGTGCCGCGGCCCGGTTGCCGGTGGCGCGGGCGACGAACCTGGTTCGGGCGTTGACGGCTTGGGCGGAGGCCGGCATCTTCGTTGTCGGGCTGGCCGCGGACGGCGAGATCAGCCTGGATGATCTGGATATGATCTTCGACCCGCTGGTCGTGGTAGTCGGTTCAGAAGGACGCGGTCTGTCACGGCTGGTCGGGGAGCGTTGCGATCTGACGGTACGGATCCCGATGGTCGGTGCTGTCGAGTCGCTCAACGCCGGAGTCGCCACCGGTGTGGTGCTTGCGGAGATTGCCCGCCGTCGTCGGGTCGA
>NZ_CAUVXO010000533.1:0-2796 GCF_963555865.1 Protofrankia sp. Cr1 | reverse complement strand
AGCGCGAGCGCGTCGGCCCGCCGCAGCAGTGTCAGACCGGTCGGCGTCAGCCGGCTTTGAAACACCTTCGCGTGGACGTCGGACTGCTCACGTATGATCAGTCCCTTGGTCTCGAGCGTGAACAGCAGGCTGGCCATCGACTGGGGTGTGACCATGCACCTGCGGGCGAGCTGGGCACCGGAAAGACCCGGTGACCCGGCAAGGGTGAACAGGGCGGTGTACTGCGGGACGGAAAGCCCGACATCACGCAGGGCCCGGGTCTTCTCGCGGATGAGCGCCTGTTCCGCCCGCTTGATCGAATGTCCGAGCCGGGCCACGGCGGAGGGAAGTGGTTCGTCCCACGCCATTTCGAGCTCCCCCTCTTTCTTTACCGCGTCTCCCGTATGCCGCCTGGCCGGCACGAAATGTTCCGGATGGTGACTCTGGGTATTTAAGGCCCTCGTGTCGCGAGAAGATTCCTGATCGCGTCGCCTCTGGTTGGCGGGCAACCCTTCGACTCTATTGCGACCGTGGATTCCCGGCCGGCCGTGTCGGGTCCACCCGTTTCCGTAGTTGGTGCGTGGATGTGGTGATGGGTCAGACCGGCTTCCCCGCCGTCTCGGCGGTGCGGCAAGAGCCGTACACGCGCCTCCTTCGGCGGTGTCGTCAGCCACTGTTCGAGCTGCTTTGTCGGCGGGCGCGAAAGCCCAATCTACAACGAATATCGGTGTGGGTGGATTCACATGGCGTGGGCGCTCTCACAAGAAGCCCACGGTGACAAGTAGGTACCCCCTGCGGCCCGTTAGCATGGCCTTTTACGCTTCAGCGAGGAGGCGGCCACATGGGTATGACCACACCCCGGGCTGGGTACGGGCCGAGCGTCAACAAGTTCTCCGAGATGGTAGCCGACGACCTGCGCGGAAGAGTCGCGCGTGGTGACATCCGGCCTGGCGACCATCTTCCACCGGAAACCGAGCTGATGGACATTTACGGTGTCGCGAGGCCGACAATGCGCGAGGCGCTGCGCATCCTCGAGTCAGAGTCTCTGATCATCCTGCGCCGTGGGTCCCACCTCGGGCCGCTGGTCCAGGAGCCGGACACGCGGGTCCTCGCCCGGCAGGCAGGCCTGCGGCTGCAGATGCAGGGAACGCCCGTCCGGGATCTGGCCGAGGCCCGGGTCGTCATGGATTCGGGGATTGTGGCGTTGGCGGCGAAGCGCCGTACCGCGGCGGATCTCCGGGAAATGCGGGCATGCCTCGTTGCAGCCGGTTCCGCTCGTAATGTGGTTGACTTCTCCCGGCGCGCGGCTGATTTTCGTGTGCTGGTGGTCCGGACTTCCCGCAATCGGACCCTGATACTGATGACAGAGCTTGTCTCATCGCTGCTCCACCACCAGTACGATGCCGTTCTGCGCAATATCTCGGACCACGATGGGCGTCGCTTCATCGAGCAGTCCCTGGCCCGCTATATACGGCTGACCGACCTGATCGAAGATTGTGACGTGGTAGGCGCGGTCGAGTTCTGGGAAACACAGGGCGCGATCGACGACGAATTCGGGATGATCAGCTTGGGCTCGGCTCCCATGATGATCTACTCCTGACCGGTGGCTCCTGACCGGTGGCACCCGACCGGTGGCTCGGCCGCGGGGCTGCCTGCCGGGAGCATCGGCCCGTCGTGGGCAACCGTCCGTTGATGCTCTACGCTAGGGAGGTACCTGGACTGGCCGGCGTGGCGCAATTGGCAGCGCACTCGACTTGTAATCGAGCGGTTAGGGGTTCAAATCCCCTCGCCGGCTCCCATCCGACCTGGGCTGCTGCCGTTGGCGTGACCCCGCGGTGATCGTTATGTACCCGGTGGCGTACCCGAGTCGTTCATGGGCCGTCCTCGCCGTGTTTCGCGATCAGGATGCTCGGCGGCACGCTGCGGACCGGCGGCGAGACGTAGTCTCCGTGCGATCGAGCCGATTCGCCCCAAGGCGCTATTGGCTGCCGGTGGCGACCCGGCGCACCCGGTTGTTGGCCCAGTCGGCGATGTAGAGGGTGCCGGTGCTGTCGACCGCCACCCCGTAGGGATTGGCGAGTTGGGCATGGATGGCCGGCCCGCCGTCCCCGGAAAACCCGGCAGTGCCGATCCCGGCCACGGTGGTGATCGTTCCGTCGGTGCCAACCCGGCGCACCCGCTGGTTGCCCCGGTCGGTGATGTAGAGGGTGCCGGTGCTGTCGACCGCCACCCCGGTCGGGTTCGCGAGTTGGGCGTGGGTGGCCGGCCCGCCGTCCCCGGAAAACCCTTCGGTGCCAGTGCCAGTGCCAGTGCCAGTGCCAGTGCCAGTGCCAGTGCCGGCCACGGTCGCGATCAGCGCCGGCAGCGGCGTGCGGGCAGGCGAACCTGCCGGTGGTGCCGGAGCAGGCGGGTGAGGTTGACCGGGTGGCGTCGTCGCCCGGTCCCCAGCGCTATCGCCGGGGACCGGGCGGACAGCGTCCTCGACCCGGCGCGGCGGCTGGATCGGCTGGATCGGTGGGGACGGTAGGCGGGTGGCTGCCTCTCGGATCGTGTCATCCACCCGCAGGATCAGGCCGCTGCGTTTGAGCCAGCCCGCTCCGAGCGCCTCCGTGGCAGCCTCGGCGAGGTCGACGGTGAACGCGTGCGCCGACGGGTAGCGCGCGTCGATGTCCTCGTCCACCGCCCGCATGACCACCGTGCTCAGCGCCGCATGTACTCCGGTCAACGGCCCGACGCGGGGACGTGCCGGCAGCTGCCCGGCGAACAACCAGTACAGCACCAGCCCGAGCGAGTACAGATCGGTCGCCGGGCCGAGCA
>NZ_CAUVXO010000532.1:0-3494 GCF_963555865.1 Protofrankia sp. Cr1 | reverse complement strand
GCATAGCTCGAAGCCGTCCGACTGGGGGAGAAGGAGATCCACCAGAGCCAGGTCGGGCTGCTCGCGTTCCTGCAGCGCGAGCGCATCGGAACCGTTGGTGGACACGAGCACGGAGAAGCCTCGGACCAGCAGGTTCGAACGGATGAGATCGATGATGTTTCGGTCGTCCTCCACCAGGAGCGCGCAGGTCCGCTGGTCCATGGACGAACTCTATGCTTCCTCGGTGGGGACGGTCACCAACGGCAACATAACCCGTATCGTAGCGCCGACCGGGACGTCCGCGACCTCGATGCGTCCATTGTGTGCTTCTACGAGGCCACGGCATATCGACAGTCCCAGCCCGGCACCGGGCGAATCCGTCGCCCCGCGGGTGTAGGGCTCGAAAATGCTGGCGCGTTGCTCCGGCGCTATGCCCGGTCCGTCGTCGGCGACTTCCAGCACCAGGTGTTGCGGTGGGTTCCCGACGAAAGCACGCAGCACCGCCGTCTTCCCACCGTGACACAACGCATTGTCCAGAAGATTGACGAGCACCTGCTCGAGTCGATCGTGATCTGCCCATATCGCGGGAAGAAGCCCGGCTTCAATGGCGATCCTGCCGTCGTGACCGCAGACGGCGTAGGCCGCCGCCGCCAGAACCGTCGGGACGTCACACCAGTCCGGGTTGACCGGCAGCACTCCGGCCGAGATAGCGGAGGAATCGAGAAGATCTGTAACCAGGCGCACCATCCGCGCAGACTCGGTCGCGATCGCGTCCAGGAACCGTTTCCTGGACTCCTCGTCCCAGGTGACATCGGTCTGCCTGAGGGTCGAGGCATACCCGGTGATCGCCGTCAGCGGCGTGCGTAACTCGTGGCTGAGCCGGTGGATGAACTCGCGCTGCAGGTCACCGGTGCGGCGTAGCGCGACCGCCTCGGACTGTCCAGCCTGGGCGATCTCCCTCTCCGCCGCCACCTGCAGCGACCGGGCGGCGTTGCCGATCAGGTCCAGCGCGTCTGGAGTGATCGCAGATCCATCCTGCCACCAAGCGGCCAGCAGTAGCCGGCGCCCGTCGACGAGAAGCGGAACGGCCACCGTGTGGTTGTCGGGCCGCCGCAATCCCTGACGCCAGCCGGTGTCCATCGCCGCCTGCTCAGCTGCCGTTACCAGCCTGGTTCGACCCACTGAGCCGGATAGCGCAATTACATCGGGCGACTCATCGCTTCCATCCTGCGGCTCGTCGGTCACCGGGTCGGTCCGCAACAGCCCGGTGGCGTCGGCACGTAAGCCCCTGCGAAGCGTGTCTACCGCAACACCCAGCCCCGCGTGGACCTGTTCCGGACCGGCTAGGACGTCGAGCATGTCCCGCAGTGCTTCGAGGATGCTGTTGCGGCGGGTCAGATCTCGAAGCAGACGCTCTCGCTCTATCGCGGTCGCCGCCAGGCTGGCGTAGACCGAGGCGAGCGCCAGAAGATCATCCTGCGGTCGACCCGACACATCTGCCAGGCCCGACAGCACCCCAAAAGTCTCATTCTTACCGATGATTGGAACCGACCACATACTGGCAGTACCTTCCGGCCAGTATATGAGCCTCCCCGCGCCTCGAACGTCTTCGATCACGACCGGCACGCCGGATCCGGCTGCCTGTCCGATGCAGCCGCCCTGCGGTCCGATCGGAACACGCGCCAACCGCACACGTGCCTCGGATGCAATCCCGACCGATGCACCCAGCAGGAGGCTCCCCGGTTGCGAATCGTCCTGCAGATGTACACACAACTGCTGCTGTCCGACCGCGGTGCTCAGCGCCGAAACGATCATCGGGATCGACGCCGAGGGCTCCACCTCGGCAAGCTGGTCAACCAGGCTGGCAAGCCGGGCAAGGTGCCGGCGAGCGACCGAGTCGACCTTCAGCCCGGACATCAGCGTGACCACGTCGTCGACATGGGCCTCGACCGTGCTCAGGTCCGCCACCAGGCGACCCTGACGTAATACGACGGCCCGGTCGGCAAGATCGAAAACCTGCTCAACGCGGTGCGACACGAACAGGACGGCGACGCCGTCCGAACGCAAAGACCGCAGCAGGCGCTCCACCCGACGGGTTTCGCCGAGTCCCAGCGCGGACATCGGCTCGTCAAGCACCAAGACCCGTGGCCGACCCATGAGCGCTCGCGCAATCGCGACAGCCTGACGCTCGCCGCCGGACAGCTCCCCGCACCGGCGGCAGGTATCCCCGACATCCAGCCCGAAGCGCTCCATCACGGCCATCGCCTCGGCATGCATCCTGTCCCGGGCCAGGAACGCACGACCTCGCTCGCGTCCCAGGAACAGATTCGCGGTGATGCTCAAGTTGTCGCACAGCCCCAGGTCCTGCCACACAACTGCCATCTCGCCACTGCGTAGCGCCGCAGCAGGTTCCCGGCCACACACCCGCATCCTGCCGGAACTAGGAGTCAACAACCCGGTGACGCACCCGACCAGAGTCGTCTTTCCCGCGCCGTTCTCCCCGACGAGAGCGACCAGTTCACCTGGGTCGACATCAAGGTCGACCATGTCCAGAACCCGCCGGGGCCCGAACGACACCGACACACCGCTGGCACTGATCACAGGCTGAACGCCGTCGGACCGCACAGCTTTACCCCGCCGACATCGCGGCGAAGACGTGGCATACCACTGGATACCGCCTGTCCGCAGACAGGCGCGCCACCTTCGACATGCAGGTCAGCACCTAAACCGGGGTTCTGGAGCCCCACGGGGTCTCATGGAAGCAGGTTTGTGGCCTCGTTGGTCAGCCGGCTCGCCCAGGGCGGATCCGCGCCAGGTGCGGTGCAGGTCAGTGCGGCGACGCGGGCCCCGAACGTCAGCGCGCGTCGTACGGTCTCGATGTCGAGATGGTCGATTCGACCGCCGAGGTGACCAGCTTGATACAACCAGTGAAGCACGCCGGCGGAAAAAGCGTCGCCCGCGCCGATGGTGTCGACGGTAGGCACCGCGACGGCGGGAACCTCCACCACATCCTGTCGGAATGAGGCCACGACACCCCGCTCCCCGCGCGTGATGATGACCAGTGGCACATCGGCCAGCCGCGGGGCCATGAGGACATCTTCCGGGGCGAGACCGGGAAAGAGCTCGGCGGCATCATCCTCACTCATCCGGATGATGTCAGCGAGGCGACACCACTGCGCGATTCTCGACCGGTACCTCTGCGGACTCACCAGGGCGGTCCGGATATTGGGGTCAATCGACACCGTCGCGCGTTCCCGGACGGTGTCGAGCAGATTTTCGATCAGGTTCCCGCCCGGCTCCATCACCAGCGCCAGCGACCCCGTGTGCACACACGCCACGCCGTCGAAATGAGACGGGACCAGTTCCTGCGTATTCCACTGCCAGTCCGCCGTTCCAGCCGCGTAGAACACATAACTGGCCTGACCGTCATCCGCCACAGACGCTATGGTGAGCGTTGCCGGTTCACTGGCAGCCACAGCGAACGACAGGTCGACCGCAGACTTCTGCAGGCGCTC
>NZ_CAUVXO010000531.1:4020-4687 GCF_963555865.1 Protofrankia sp. Cr1 | reverse complement strand
TCGGGGGTCTGCCCGTAGAGCAGCTCGATCCGCAGCTGGTCGCCCCACCGGTCGGAGCGGATCGTCCGAATCCGGGGGAAGGTCTCGGCGAAGGAGACCCGATCGCCGTTGGACACCGGAATCCGAATCGCCAAATCCGTGTGGACCATGACCGGGCGCCAGCGCCACCGGTAGACGACCAGCAGCCGCAGCCGCCCCCACATCCAGCGGACCAGCCAGGTGAACGATCGGCGATGGGCCAGCCGCCACCCCACAGCGACCACGGCCAGGACCAGGAGCCCGACGCCGAGCCCGACCAGGCCGAACCGCTGGCGGACCACCGCCACCGCGAGCAGCACCGCCACCGCCACCGGATGCCGGACGAGGAACACGACCAGGTGGGCGCCTATCCGGCCGGCCAGCCCGAGCAGGACCGCCCACAGCGGCACGTCGATTTTCGGATGCCTGGTCGGTACCTCGGGAAACGGCCGTGAGCCGTTGATTCTGGCCATGACAGATCACACCCACCCGGCGTTGAAGAATCGAGAATCAGCGGTCCGGAACCGGCGAAGAACAGCGCTCGCAATCCGTCCCGGCATCCGCGAGGAGAAGAACCAGACTTCAGGCCGCTACCGCAGACCCGTTATCGGTGTCGTCGGCCTTACGGTCCAACAGGAGCCGTTCACAG
>NZ_CAUVXO010000531.1:2764-3519 GCF_963555865.1 Protofrankia sp. Cr1 | reverse complement strand
GGCGGCCTCAAGGAGTCAGTGCGCCACATGTGATAAATCTTGTGGCTCACTGATGGGAGACTTGGGTGCGGGGTCAGGCGTTGACCGCGGAAGACCGCGAGGAGATTTCTCGTGGGATTTCGGAGGGTCGAATTCCACCGGCCGCAACGCCGTGCCGACGAGCGGTTCCGGGGGCACCGGCTGCACCGGTGCGGCAATCTTCACCTTGACTTCCGCCGAGCCGGCCCGCGCGTTCGGGTCGGCGTCCATCACCCGCACCACCCGCCATTCCCGGCCCTCGGTTGTTGCAGAATCCACAGTGCACCGCTCACGAGCCGCGTATCAACCTTTATGTGAGAGTCACATGCCAACGATATAAGCGTGAAGCAAAGGACATGCGAACCCGACTTGAGTCGGGTCGACGAGTAGGCAATTTTGGTATGACGCGTCTGTTTGCTTCACAGCTAAGATCGGTGACATGGACGATCAGGAACGAAGATCACCTGTCTACGCGGCACGTGGCGCGATCGCCGGTGAGGACTGGCAAGCGGTCGCCGACGCCGTCAACGAACGGATCTCGCCCGCCGCCTGGCCACCGTTGAGCAACTCGTCACCGCGCAGACCGCCAACAGGTAAGAGGCCAGAATTCCGACAATGGGCATTGGTGCCCGCCGGAATCCTGACCCCTGCACCGCACAGCGGCACCAGCCGCCCGATCACTCAGCCTGCCACGGGTAGCCACCCATCCCGCTCCCGTGACGGCACCAGCTCACCCA
>NZ_CAUVXO010000531.1:1989-2559 GCF_963555865.1 Protofrankia sp. Cr1 | reverse complement strand
CCGGCCGGAACACGAGCGTCACATCAACATCGCCGAACGCCTCGGCAAACCCGACCCCGTCCGGCAGCGACGCCCAGGCGCGCATCACCTCCACTGGCCGGTCTGCCGGATGAATCGTGATCGAGCATGCGCCCCCGTCTGATACGACCCGGGGTGTCCGTCGCTGGTCATCGGCCGCCGGCCCGATGTGCCGACCGTGCCAGCGCCGCACCCAGGAGCACCCGCCCGGCCGCGGGAGCCGTAGCGGTGTCTACGAAGAAGAACAACGGGCACACCTGATAGTCGTCCCAGCCGCTCTCCACCGCGAACAGCTCCACCGCGAACAGCTCCGCCGCCGCAGGCGAATCAAACGTGATCGTGGTGTCGCGGACCCGCCGTTCCTCCCCTGGCTCGAACCGCACCACGCCGTAGAGCACGGGTATCCGTCCGTCCCCGCCGTCATCCGTCGCGCCTGTTTCGGCCATCGAACCCCACCGTCCCATCCCGTCGTTGGTTGGACGCCGGCCCGGCCCCGCGGAGACGACGCGCTCAACACGGAGCCGGGCCGGTTGCATCACAGGCTTGCGGGTC
>NZ_CAUVXO010000531.1:0-1514 GCF_963555865.1 Protofrankia sp. Cr1 | reverse complement strand
ACCCCGTCTCACCGAAAGACAAGATTCATCATCTGAAAGTCACCTGATCACGCGGTCTGCGAGCGGCTCGCGGATGGGTGGAACGCCTGACACGGTAGGCGAGGTTGATATACATGGACGCCCCGACGGACGTACCCTCAGGGTCGGTCCTGCCACGAGACGTGACCCTCTCTCCCGGCTGGAAGGCAACCGCCCGACATGCCACCGTTCACACTCGGCCCCTACACCGTCTCCGAACGGCTCCTGTCACGGGACGACATGCGCGCCACACTCGCCGCCCGTGACTTCGGCGCAGCCTTCCGACTCATGCGCAAGTACGACGGCGCCAGTCAGAACCGCATCGCCTCCGGTGTCGAAGGCCTGAGCCAAAGCCGTGTCAGCAAAATCATGCGCGGTGAGGATCGCATCGCCACCCTCGACCTGATCGAACGCATCGCCGACGCACTACGGATACCGGGCGCTCTGCTGGGTCTCGCCTCTCGACCTTGGGAAGTGATCGTCACCGACGCCCGACCAGGACCGCTGCCGTCGCAAGCCCCCGCCCGAACGGCACCGGCTCTGACCCAGAACGGCGACTCGGACCGGCCGGACCCGGTCACGCTGCTGCACGACGACGACACCTGGACGTCGGAGCGAACCGCCGAACTCGCCGAACTCCTCGGCACAGACGACGGCCTGCCCGTGCACGCGGCCAACGCCGCCCGCCTGGCCCACGAATGGCTGATTGCCGAACCGCCGCAGATCGTCGCAATGCAGGCCGGACGGCGGATCGGTGACGGCCTCTTGCACAAGGTTGAAGGCCGGGTCGCGCACCTGCGCAGGCTCGACGACTTCGTCGGCGGGAAGGATCTCAACAGCCTTGTCGAACGGGAACTCACCGCCACCGTCGACCTCCTCCGCACAGCCAGCTACGACGAACGACTCGGACGCCGCCTTCTGTCCGCCATCGCCGAACTGTGCCAACTCGCAGGCTGGGTCGCGATGGACGCCGGACTTTCCGTACCCGCGTCCCGGTACTTCACCGGCGGAGTCAAAGCCGCGCACGCCGCAAACAACCAGCCCGTCGCTGCCAATCTGATCTCCACGCTGAGCTATCAGGTCGCCAACCAGGGTGACCCGGCCGACGCCGTCCTGCTCTCCCATACCGCCTGCCAAGGTGCCCGCCGGACCGCGACCGCGACCACCCTCGCCCTGCTGAAAGAACGCGTGGCATGGGCACACGCCAAGGTCGGCGAACTCACGAACACCGAGAAGGCCCTTGCCGAGGTCGACCGCCTTTACGAACAGCGACGGCCCGACGACGACCCCACCTGGGTCTACTGGCTCAACGAAGACGAAATCAACATCATGAAGGGTCGCTGCTACGTCGAACTGGGTAAACCCGACCGCGCTGAACCCCTCCTCACCGCCGCCCTGAGGAACTACAGCGACGACCACGCCCGTGAAGTCGCCCTGTACGAAACATGGCTTGCCGAAGTCCACTTCCAGAAAGGCGACATCGACCAGGCATGCGC
>NZ_CAUVXO010000530.1:0-3506 GCF_963555865.1 Protofrankia sp. Cr1 | reverse complement strand
GAGCCACGGGTGTACACGCCCCATGCTCCTGAGTGGGGACCATCCTTGCGACCAGACCACGGAGTGGACCGCACGCGTCGAGACGATCGCTCCGGTGCTCGCCCGGTACCGAGACCAGGCTGAACACGAACGGGCCACTCCCCCCGCCGTCATCGACGCGCTACGCGAACAGAACATCCACCGGATGTGGGTCTCCCGCGCCTTCGGCGGCGGACAGGTCAGCGTGCAGACCGGCTCGGCCGTCCTGCAGGCACTCGCCCGCGTCGACGCATCCGTCGCCTGGCAGATGGGGGTCCAGGGTGCCATCGGCCGGATGTCGGACTATCTACCGGAGCCGGTGGCACACCGGCTCTTCCGCGAGAACACGGGACTGGTGGTCGGCGGCATCAACCCGACCGGGCGGGCCGAATCCGTGCCCGGCGGATACCGGCTGCACGGCACGTGGTCGTTCGCCAGCGGCTCGGCGCACGCCAGCTGGCTGGTCGCCACCGCGATGCTCCCGGATCACGACGCGTCGTGCACGCCCCCCACCGGGCCGCGGACACACATGTTCTTCGTGCCGACCAGTGCCGTCCGCTTCGTGGACGACTGGTTCACCGCGGGACTGCGAGGAACGGGAAGCACGACCTTCTGCGTCGAGGACCTGGTCGTCCCCGCGGACCACACGATCGACGGCTCGCTCCTGCGACGGCCCCCCGCCGGTCGGACCTCCCGGGCCTACCCGATCGCCTACTACGACTTCGCCGCGTTCACGACCGCGTCGACGACGCTGGGAATCGCCCAGGACGCCCTCGAGACCTTCCGGGCGCTGGCCCGAGAGAAGATCCCTGCCAGGGCGACGAGCCCGCTGGCCGCCAGCCACACCGTGCAGGCGGGGCTGGCCCGCGCGGAGATCCTGGTGCGGACGAGCGCTCTACTGCTCACCGACGCGGCCGACCACGCGACGGCACACGGCGAGCAAGGCGGGGACAACCTCAGCGCACTGATCCGCCTGGCGGCCGCGGCCGTCGCCGAGAACACCGCAGCAGCCGTGGACACGCTCTACGATCTGGCTGGGACGAGCTCCCTCTACACCGCCAGCCGGCTGGACCGCTGCTTCCGTGACATCCACGCGGCGGTCAAGCACATCACCCTGTCTCAGACGAATTTCGAGATGGTCGGGCAGTACCTGCTGGGCGGGACACTCCTGACACGACGGTGAACCCGGTGGTCAGTCCAGACCTGCCCACGCCTGGGCGAGGAGCTCGTAGGAACGCACCCGGGCGGCGTGGTCGTGGGTAACGGTGGTGATGAGCAGCTCGTCGGCGCCGACGTCCGCGGAGACCATGACGTACGGTGCGCGCAGTGTCTGCGACGGCCGGAAAGCGGCCCGGTACGCCACGACCGTGTCGAGTACGGTGGCATCGGCGATCAGGACGGCGGGTGCGGCGCAGGCGACGCTCGGAGTCAGATGGTGCTCGGCGAGCCAGTACCGGGCATAGCCGGAGCGCTCCACCTGCCGCTCAAGATCAATCATATTGCGCAACGCCGCGGCGGCGGTCGAGCCCGACGTGAGCGGCACGAGGTCGAGCACCGACAGCGGGACGGCTCCAGCCAGGGGCGGTGCGCAATGTTGATCGAACGCTATTCCGGAAAAGTGTCCGCCGTCCGCCGGCAATACGGGACGGCCTGTTCGACGCGCCGGCGTCCAGACGAGGAGTGCTCATGGAGACAAACCCGGTGGTGACCCCGTCCAATACCCTCGTGCCGCCGGCCACGGGTCGACCGGGTCCGGTTAGTGGTCCTCGCAGATGGTGTGGCGCCCGGCGAACCGGACGCCACACCATCCGTTTACGTCAACGCAGGACCAGAACCGCTCTAGTCGCCGATCTTGATAAGCGTGACAGAGACGACGCTGAAGACGTACCGACCGCCACGGGAATCACCAGGGGCGGTCAGCCGGGGACCCGCACTGTCCAGGGGGACACCATCCTCGCTGACGGCCAGCAGCGCCTGCTTACCACCGAAGTTCGGATCGATCTCCGGCCATGACAACACCGATTCATAGCCATCGCTTGCCTTGATCAGAATTGCGTACCGCAGCGAATCGTTCTTGATGCCCGGGTTGAAGGACGGTGCTGCGGACTTCAGCACGTCCAGCAGCAGCGGACCGACGTAGGTGTGGTGCTCAGGTCCTTTGCCGCTGAGGAAGTCGACGTCCTGGGTGTGTTGGGGGAAGGCCCGCAGATCGCCGAAGCTCAGGCGCAGCCGATGGCACCGCCGACGCAGCCGGTGTGGTGGCTTGTGCCACTGAACCGGGAAGCAGGCACAAGGACAGCGCGAGAAGAAACAGGAAGATCGGTAGAAGTACTCGCTTGGCGGATCGGGTCAACATGGTTCCGGGCACCGCGGATCCCCTCTGTGATGGCCGATCTAGAGATCATGATGAATAGCGGGTTTCGGCCGGCGAGGGTTAGGCGTACCGGCCGGGTGGGGGCTCCGCTCACCAACACAGACCGGGCCATGGCCACCAGCCGTCCCTGGCTGCGACCCCACAACTCTATTGATCTACGAAAGCCCTCTCGAGGGAGATTAGCACCGTCTCCGCAGATGCGGAACATCTGGCCTTAGGGATCTGCGAATGAGTAAATATCAAAAGATCTATACCGCAGACAAGGATTTACGCTAAGTATTTTTCTACACGCGATGTGCTACCAGCAAGGGCTGGGTGACCATCGAAAGTGGAACGACTGCAGTCCCGCACCCCGACCGTGCCGGTCGTCCTCCGACGATCCACCACCGTTACTTGCCGGGCATTACGGGCAATGAGGTTGACGACGTGTACGGCTGGTGTAGGAGAGTAGGAGCTGTTCACCTCTGAGCAGCGCCCCGACCTGATGAGGTAGATCAATGAGCTTGAGCATTCGCAACCGGCTCACGGGAACCGTCACTGAGATCACCAGTGGGGCGGCGATGGGCACCGTGGCGATCGACGTCACTGGTGGACAGCGCATGACAGCCGCGGTGACCATGGATGCGATCAAGGATCTCAGTATCTCGGTGGGCTCTGCCGTCGATATTCTGATCAAGTCAACCGAGGTCTCTCTGGCCACAGGTGCTGTCGCCGGTCTCAGTATTCGCAATCAGCTACCCGGTACGGTTTCCAGTCTCGAGACCGGTGGCGCAATGGTGGTCGCGCATATCGTCCTCGACGGTGGCGGTGAGATCACAGCGGCGATCACCCGGGCCGCCGCGACCGACCTCGGTCTCGCATCGGGTTCCACCGTGATCGCTCTGATCAAGTCGACGGAGGTCGCGCTTTCTGCCGCCTGACGCCGTGGCTGTCCGTGCCGGCAATGGCCTCGGTGCCGCGCTGTCGTCGTCCGTCCATGCCATCTCAGTAGCCATTCACGTGGACGGCGACCGCGGACGAGATTCTCGCCAAGGTCCAGCTTGTCCAGGCCAACATCAAGAAACTTGTCGACAACAATGGAAAGTAAAGTCAGTGGAATCACGAGACGCTAGGA
>NZ_CAUVXO010000529.1:0-3511 GCF_963555865.1 Protofrankia sp. Cr1 | reverse complement strand
ACGTGCCAACGTGCCAACGTGCCAACGTGCCAACGTGCCAACGTGCCAACCGGCGAAGCCTCAGTCACGCGTGAACAGGCTCGCCCCTGACCCGGCGGCAGGGTTGTCAACGAGCGTCTGGACTATTGCCTTTTCGTGTACCGTTCATTACCAATAAGATCTTGTTGCCGTAGAACAGACTCGTCGGGGAGGCCGGGTGCGCACCACGAACGCGGCGGGTGATGGGCCAGAGCGGTTGTCGTCTGCTACAGAGAAGCCGGTCAGGGTCGGCTCCCACGATTTGGATCATTGGCGGAACGCGGTCGGCGCTGCTTTCGGCCCCCTCGAACCGGCTCTGGTCGACCACCGGCCGTTCCGTGCTGTACTACGTGAGGCCAAGGTCGGCCCGTTGCCCTTTCTCTCCGTACGGGGAAATGCACACGGAGTTGTCCGCACCGCTCGTGCCGACCAGGCCGCCAGTCCTGCGCTCCACAAGATCCTCATTCAGATATCCGGAGTCGGTGTGCTGACGCAGAACGGCCGCGAATGCCAGCTCCGCCCCGGCGATCTGGCCCTGTCCGATACCACCCGGCCGTACAGCCTGTACTTCCGCGAGGATTACCAACTCAGCGTGCTGATGTTTCCGCCGCGCATGCTGCCAGTGCCGGCGAGTCTGCTGGAGCGTTTTACCGCCCGCGTCCTGCCAACCCATGACGGTGCGGGCGCTGTGCTGCACTCCTATGTCCGAACGCTGCAGACTCATGTCGAGGAATGTGGCGATGAGACCCGCCGCCGGCTGGGAACCGCCTGTATGGACCTACTGGCAGCGGCACTCACCCAGCTGGACGACAGCCCCGAGGCCACACCCGCGGCGGCACGCCGATTACAGATCATGCACTGGATCCGCGACCATCTGGGCGATGAGGATCTCACGCCGGCCACCGTCGCCGCGGCCCACAATATCTCGCCACGGTATCTGCACCGCCTGTTTCAGGGGCAGGACGTCTCCGTCGCCGCCTACATCCGCCACCAGCGGCTGGAACACGTGAAAAAAGATCTCGAGAATCCGTTGTTCCTCAGTTACGGTGTCAGTGCCGTCGCGGCCCGGTGGGGGTTCCATGACCAGCCGCATCTGACCCGGCTGTTTCGTCAGGAGTTCGGTATGCCACCCGGCCAGATCCGCCGCCGCGCCGTCGGACGGCAGTGACTGCCGACTGGCAGTGACCACCGACTGACAGTGGCCACCGACTGACAGTGACCACCGGACGCCATGGTCATCCATGTTCGAGCTGCTCCCAGGCCCATGGCAGGTCCAGTTTTCCCGATGACAGGCGGCGCACCGCGGGTACCGACACGATGCGCGCCGGCACCTTGAATCCGGCCATGCGCGTCCGTGCCCAGGCCCGTAGCCCCTCGGTGTCACACGAGGCGGCCCCCAACACCACCAGCGCGACCACCCGAGTGCCGTACCGTTCGTCGGGCTCGGCCAGGACGACGGCGTCCGCCACGTCCGGATACGCGAGCAGAACCTCCTCGACCTCGCCCGGATGCACCTTCTCGCCGCCGGTGTTGATGACCCGGTCCAGGCGTCCACGCAGTACGAACGTGCCATCCGCTTCGAGTTGGGCGGCGTCGTCGAGGACCGCCCACCGTTCACCGGCGACGACCGGGAAGCGCGACCGCGTCGCCGCCTCGTCCGCGAGATACTCCATGGCGACCCAGCCCCGGCGCGCAAGCCGGCCCTCCTCGCCCGCCCGCACAGGCCGGAGCTTCTCGTCGACCACGGCCGTGCCGGGCGAGGGCACGAACCGGGGTGTCAGCGGAGCGGACGCGTCCGCGGTCTGCACGGTACGGCCCAGCGTTCCGGTCTCCGAGGCACCGATACCCTCGATGATCTGTAGCCGCGGGACATGCTGCCACAGAGCGCGCTTGGTGCGGTCGTGCGTCTCGGCTCCCCCGGTCACCAACCGCTCAAGGCCGGCCGGGACAACAGCGCCCGACTCCAGCGCCCCGACGAGTCCGGTGACAAAGGCCTGCCCCGCCACGTTGAGATCGGTGCAGCGCTCGCGGTGGGCAAGGTCGAGGACGAACCCCGGATCAAAGGGGCGGCGGTCGGTCATCACGACGGTGCCGCCGGCAAGAAGGGTCGCGACCGCCACCCACTGACCGAAAGCATGATCGACAGGAGCCGCGACGAGCGTGGCCGGACCACCGGCCGCGGCATGCTCCCCCAGTTCCTCTGCGGTGCGGACGAACTCGGCGCGATTGCGGGGGTGCATCGCCGCCAGGAAGGCGTCGTGCTGATGCCAGCGCACCGCCTTGGGCCGGCCCGTCGTCCCGCCGGTGAACAGCAGGTAGTCGTCAGGCCGGCTGCCAACCGGCACCGCACCAACCGGCACCGAGAGCACATCGAGCACGTCGGCGGCATCCCTGCCCGGCACAGCCAGCCCCAGGCCGCGTGGTCCGGTGACCTCCCGCATCTCCTCTGCCCGGTGCGTCTCGGTGATCAATCCGCGAAGCCCATGGGTGTCGACGAGGTCCGCGACCTCCGTCGCCCGGTAGCGGCGGTTGACGTTGACGGGCACGGCACCATGGGCCCAACCCGCGAACAGCACCGCCAGTGCCGTGACCGAGTTACCGAGTTGGACGCCGTACCGGCTCCCGGGCGTCAGGGCCAGCCGCCCCAGCCCGGTGGCCGCCTCGTCAATGCGGGCCCGCAGCGCGGCGTGGGTGATGCGTTCGCGGTCGTCCACCACGGCTAACGCGTCACGGCGCACCATCGACACCTGCGCGAGCAGAGCGGCAAGGGTTAACTGCCTGGTCACGACGATCTCCTTCCAACCCACGGAATAGCCCGCGTCAGAAAACAGCACCGATGGGCGCCGGCGTCAATGCGCCGCGGACAACTGCTACCAGGAGATGGAGAGCGCAATCGGCAAGGACGCCGGCGGACCGCTTACCTGTACAGACACCATGGTGAACCGGGCCCGCTCGGCGCTCAGCCCAGGCGTGCCCACGCCTGGGCGAGGAGTTCGTAGGAACGCACCCGGGCTGCGTGGTCATGGGTAACCGTGGTGACGAGCAGCTCGTCGGCGACGACGACGTCCCGCAGCGTGCGCAGCCCCCGGACGACGGTCGCGGGTGAACCGACGAACTGGGTGTCGACCCGATCCGCGACCAGCGCATGGTCCTCCTCCGTCCACGGGAAGGCCGTCACCTCGGCCGGCGTGAGATACGGGACGACGCCCTCACCCCTGCCGATGCTGCCCGCCCACGGACCGTACCCGCTCGCCAGCCGACGGGCGGTCTCGTCATCGTCGGCGACGACGACGACGTCCGCCGAGACCATAACGTACGGTGCACGCAGCGTCTGCGACGGCCGGAAAGCGGCCCGGTACGCCGCGACCGTGTCGAGTACGGCGGACGGCATCGAGTGGTAGTTGGCCGAGAACGCCGACAAGATCGACGCCACGATCAAGGCCGACGTGGAGGAGAAACTCGGCGCGCTACGCACCGCCATCGGCGGTACCGA
>NZ_CAUVXO010000528.1:0-3521 GCF_963555865.1 Protofrankia sp. Cr1 | reverse complement strand
GTGCGCCTCGGCTCGCTGATCGAACGGAAGATGCAAAACAGGCTCTGCAGACAGGCGCTAACGCCGTCCGGACTCGTGCCACGGCCCGACGATCACGTGAGCGGCCAGGCCGAACAACCAGAACACGGCAAGGCCGAAAACGGACGAGACGATGACCGCCACGAACATCGGCCCGGAGTCCAGACTCCGGGTGTAGTCGTCGATGAGCCGACCGATGCCCGGTTCCCCCTGGCGGAAGAAGAAGTCGCCCACGATGGCGCCGATCACCGACAGGCCCGCGGAGATACGGAGCCCGGTGAAGACCGCGGGAAGGGCGCCGGGGAATTCCAGCCGGCTCAGCCGTCGCCACCGGCTGGCTCGTCGCAGCGTAAACAGGTCGTGATGACCGGGATCCACGGATCGGAGGCCGAAAAGCGTATTCGTAATGATCGGGAAGAGCGCGATCAGGACGCACACCATGGTCTTGGACCAGAAGCCGTAGCCGAACCAGAAGCCGATCAGCGGGCCGATCGCCAAAATCGGGATGGTCTGCAGCACCACAGCCCAGGGGTAGAACGCACGCTCGATCCAAGGCGCCTGACTCATCAGGATCGCGAACACCATTCCGAGCGCCGACGCTATCGCCAGACCGACAAGAGCGACCGTCGCGCTTACGACCAGCGCCGAGAGGATTTCGTGGAACCTGGCCCAGTCCAGAAAACCTTCCGCCACCACCTGATGCGGCGGCGGTAACAGAAATCGTCGGCGGGGGGCAAAGAAAGCGTAGGTCACCAGGTACCAGACGCCGACCACGGCCGAGAAGACGACAATCGGGGGCAGCACCGTGCGCACCGCACCGGCCAGCCGGGAGGGCCTGGGCGGCGGGGTTTTCACCGACGCCGCCGCCAGGGACGCCGATTCTTCTACTGCGGTCATGCCAACGATTCCCGCAACGCTTCGGAAACGCTCAGTGCGGTCCGGGTGAAGGCCGCGTCGAAGCGCAGCTTTCCATCCCGTGGATAGTCGAACGGCACCTCGATCCGCGCGAGCACGCGGCCCGGCCGGGCCGAGAGAACCACGACCCTCGTGGCAAGCAGTACCGACTCCATCACCGAATGCGTGACAAACAAGCCGGCGAAACGCTCCCGCGTGTACAGCCGCAGCAACTCGTCTCCGAGACGTTCCCGGGTGATCTCGTCGAGTGCGCCGAACGGTTCGTCGAACAGGAACAGTGACGGGCGCACGGTGAGCGCGCGCGCGAGCGACACACGCATCCGCATCCCACCGGACAGCGCCTTCGGACGGTGCCGCTCGAAGCCTGTCAATCCGGTCAGCGCAATGGCGTCGGCGACCAAGCGCCGCCGTTCCTCCTTCGCAACACCGTCGAGCTCGGCAAGCAGGCCGACATTCGCCTCGACGGTCCGCCACGGCAGCAGCGTGGGGTCCTGGAAGACATAGCCGGGGACGGCCGAGCCGACCGCCACCGTCCCGGACGACGCATCAGTCAGGCCCGACGCTATCCGTAGCAGCGTGGACTTGCCCGAACCCGAGGGCCCGACCACTGCCACGATCTCGGCGTCACCGACCGTCAAGGACACGTCCTGCAACGCCTGGGTCCCGTCCGGAAAGGTCTTCGCCACATCCTGGAACGACAATGCCGTACCCGGTGGGGCTGGCCGCACCGACGACACACGTTTCTCCTCGGACTTCAGAGCCTGTTTCAGATTTTCTATCCGGCTCGCCACGCAGGTCCTTCCGACCGAGGGGTCAGACGATGACCAATTGCGTCAACCTAGGGCGTGCCTGATGGATTTTCGATCGCATCGACCAACATCCATCAAATACATCCTAGTCGCATCGTAGCGCCGTACGCCGCGCCCCGGTGCCAGCTACCCGGCGTCTCGTGGGCCGCCGGGCACGCAGCGCCTCGGATCTACGGCGCCAGAACGAGCGACCCGCACCCGGGCACTGCTCGCATGCCGGGGATCGGCGCGTTCGCCCGGATGGAGAAGGCCTGCCGCGAGATCAGGACCATCGTGCTGCCCGCGAACCGGTACCGGCGCACCTCGCCCTGAAAGCTCTGATCGTTGTCGTTGGATGTGCTGGAAGCCTGCACGATCGCGGCTGTCGGCGGCTGGCACGCCCAGGTGAACTGGTTACGCACGCTGGCGCCGTAGCTGAGATGCGCCTGTTCCCCGTCCATCGTCAGCTGGCGAAGGTGCCCGTCGACGTAGCGCAGGACCGTGTCGATCTGCGCCGAGGCTCCCATGATCATACGGACGAACACCTCGGCGTGGCCGTCGCCATCGGCGTCCGCCGTGCCGAGCAGCTTCTGGTCGCCCGCGAGCCCCGGCCCCAGGTTCACCACGTCGCTGCCGCCGCCCGAGTAGTACACGGCCAGCGCTCCCCCGGCGGACAAGGTCACCTGGTCCGGCCTGCCGTCACCGTCGACGTCCCCGTCACGTGCGGACCGGGCCGGGCCGGCGGACGTCGCGCCAGCAGTGGAGGTAGGCCGGGTGGCCGGCTGTGTGGCCGGCTGTGTGGCCGGCTGTGTGGCCGGAGTGTTCGAGGTGTTACCTGCGCTGGCGACCGGCTGCACGCCGGCCTGGCCGGCGCTCGGTTTCCCGCCGCTCGTCTGGGATGCGATGGGGCCGCATCCGGGCAGGAATACGGCGAGAAACGCAACCGCTGTCAGCGGAACGATAGATCGTGTAGCACGCATAGTCGGCCCCCAGATACCCCGTCGGTGGTCTCCCTATAAAAGACGCCGCGGTCACAACATGGTTGCGGACTGTCGCCCGTCAGACAGCAGCCTGGATACCGCCTTGGGTAATCACGCCGCCCACACCCCCTTCCACTCGTCACGGCGGTACCACCAATGACACAAGGATCTTCTCGTCCTAGCCTGATGTCGTGGCAGGGACCTATCACCTTCTGATGATCTGCGGCAGCCTTCGCGCGGGGTCTACCAACGCGGCGCTCCTTCGCACGGCGCAGGCCGTCGCACCCGACAGCCTGGTGGCCGATGTCTACGGCGGGATGGGTGGCCTACCGCAGTTCAACCCGGATGATGATCGGGAGCCCGTCCCGCCCGCTGTCGCCGACCTGCGTGCCCGGATCAGTGCCGCGGACGCCGTCGTCTTCTGCACGCCGGAGTACGCCGGCGGCCTCCCGGGATCCCTGAAGAACCTCCTCGACTGGACCGTCGGAAGCGGGGAGCTGTATCGAAAGCACGCAGCGTGGATCAACGTCTCCACCACCACCGGCGCCGTCCACGCCCACGCGTCGCTGCGCACCGTCCTTGGCTATGTCGGCGCCGACCTCATCGAACAGGCGTGCACCCACCGTCCCGTACCCCGACACGCCATCGGCCCCGACGGGATGATCAGAGACCCGGAGATCCGGGCGGACGTACTCGACGTTCTCAACGCCCTGGCCAGACGCCTCGACGGCACCGACAAGCCGACCGGCGTCCGCGACCCGCTCGACCCACCGGACTCCGGGCCGTCGCCGAACGGTCCGTAGCGTGTGCTGGATCGACT
>NZ_CAUVXO010000527.1:0-3532 GCF_963555865.1 Protofrankia sp. Cr1 | reverse complement strand
GCACGACGCCATCTACGCCGCCGCGTTCGAGCTCTGCGATAACGGCGCCCGCGACGGCCGCGACCTCCCGGGAGCGATCTTCGCCTACAACCATGCCGACTGGTACGTCACCGACGTCCTCGAACAAGCAGCCCAGTACTCTGAACCGAACCCGAACTCCCCGGTGACGTGCCCTACATCTCGGCCAGAAGTTCAGTACGAAACCGATGGTTTCAGTCATGCGGCGTTGGCGGCGGTCGCGTTCGCCTGTGGGCAGATCGGTAAGCCGTACGTCTGGGGCGGAAACGGTGCCCCAGGGTTCGACTGCTCGGGCCTGACCCAGGCGGCGTACGCCGCCGCAGGCATCCAGGTCCCACGCACCGCCCAGGGCCAGCACGACGCCGGCCCGCCGGTGCCGGTGGGAGCGCCGCTCCAGGCCGGTGACTTGCTGTTCTTCGGGCCCGATATCCGCGACGTGTCCCATGTCGGGCTCTACCTCGGTCTTGACGGCACACGGGCGATCATGATCGACGCTCCTCACGAGGGAGCCGAAGTCCGTGTCGAACCCGTCTCGGCGACGGTCGGAGCCCGATGGGGCTCTCTGACTTACCTCGGAGCAAGCAGACCGGATACCAGATGAGCGCCCTCCACCGGGACGAAGAGGGGCGCGATGCCGCGTGTCCGGCCCAGACCCGGAGGACACGTCGCCTACCCAAAGCGGGCGAGTCTCCTTCCGCCAGGCACCGCGCTCAGTGCATCATGTCCGTCAGTATCATCTACCAGCCACGGCTGGGAATCGCATCACGGGGGTGTGCGAAAGATGGAGGGCCTGTCGCGCGACGAGATCAGCGAACTGGCAAACTGTTTCGATCCCGCGGCCGCGACCCGTCTTCTGGACGCGGCGCGCCTGAAGCGAGCACGCCATCCGTCCCAAGCTCGCGATGGTCTTTCCTTCTGGACCGAAGTCTCAACCATGATCACCGACGGCGTCGATCCCGATCTGCGCGTCAACGTGCTCAGAGAAGCCGCCCGCATGTTCCCAGCCAACAGAGTCTTCGCCGACGGCGCCGGCCTGCCCGTCGCCGCCAGTCGGGACGGCGACCCGCCGCCAGATATCGCATCAGGAGAGGAACGGCACGATCCCGAATCACAGAAGCCACACGGCACCGGGCGCGACCGACAAGCCCGGAACCTATGGCGGACGGTGTCTGGCTGGCTGATCAGCCCGGCTCTCTCGCGGCCACCCGTCCCCGTCTTCGCGCTTGTTTTAGCAGCAGTCCTCGCGGTTACTGCTACCGCAGTCGGACTGCACGAGGTTCTAGGAACGCACGCCACCAGCCCGCCCGCGTCGCCCTCCGGGCCGTATCAGCCAGCCGCCACAGCGTCAACCACCGGCCCGGCCCGGCCCCTTGCTGTCTCCTCGGATCTGGAACAGGCGCTCCTTCCGGCGGATGAGCTCGGCACAGGAACCAACCGGACACCCGTTCTAAACCTCACACCGATAGCTGAGATATGCGGCGCTTCCGTGACGGAAAACGTCACCGAGGCAGTCGGCGAAGATCTTGAAAAATCCCGAGGCGACAATATCGAGCCTCTATCATTGCGCGAGATCATCGTCTCCTGGCGGACCGTCGCCGACGCAGAACACTACATCGAAGACAACAGGAACGCCGTCGAGGATACGGCGGCCGGCAGTTGCGACCTGCCGGCCAACGACACATCGTACAGATTCTCCGGCAACTTCCCAGTCAACCCACCAGCACACCCCGCCAGTCCTGGGCAGTGGTTTCAGGCACAAGTCAGCCGTATTGACGGGTCATGGGCGAACGGATACTTCACCGTTATCCAGTATGAAAGATTCACGATTCAGATATTCGCGCTTTCCGGGTACGGCGACGTCAGTGCGACCAGAATGGGAGGATTTCTAGACAAAGCGGTTGGTCAATTCGCACAAGTGGTCCACTGATCTATCCTGTACCACCGCAGGTCAAAATCGAATAGCCACCGCGTAGCGCAGGCAGCCTGACCCAGCTCTGATACTGCCTCCACGACCGCTGGTACGGCATCTGCGGCCCGCCCGGACCCATCCGCTCCGCACTCCCTAAAGGGAAGCCCCCATCCATTCAACGTTCCCTCGCTCAGGGAAGGGACGCTGTGTCAGTCACTTCCACGATCGATCAACATTTTAGTCCGGAGAAGGATTCGACTTTGCCGATGGCGGCCAGCGTGGTCCAGTACAGGCCGGGGCAGGTGGGTGCGGCCTGCATGTAAAGGGTGAGGTAGTCGGGTGGGATGTCGGCCAGGGCGGTCTGGCTGGGGCTGCCGCCGCTGCCGCAGCCGAGGAACCAGCCGACGACCGGCACGCACAGGACCCGTTCGGCCAGCTGGGCGGCGGCAGCGCCCATCATGACGATGAGCAGGACGACGGCGGCGACGGCCCCGGCGATGTACTTGGTCGTGGCCGCTCACCCCCGGTACTTCTCAGGTGGCATCGGCGCGGGAGGCCGCAGCCCCGGCCCTGCCGGGCCGTCGCCAGGCCGGTCGGACACGGGCGAGGGCGCCGGCAGCCGGGGCCAGGCACGAGGCAACTGGTCGAGGGCGAGCCGGCCGGCACGGGTCTGGGTCAGGGGCAGCCAGCGGGCAAGGGCAGGGTCGAGCTGGCTCTCGGGTGGAGCGAGGGTGGCGGCGGTGGTCGCGACGGGGACCGTGTCGGGCTGGTCGAGCCCGGCCACGGCAGCGGCCAGGGCGCGGCGGGCGCTGGTCTCCCGACCGGCGGTGGGGAACCAGAACAAGACCGGTGTGGCGATGCCGGTGGCGGCGGCGAGCCGCCCGTAGTTGTCGATCTTCAGGGCGAGGCGGGGGTAGGGCTCGGTGGCCCAGTCGAGTTCGAAGAACCATTCGACGTCGCCGCGGCTGCTGGTCCAGCGTCCGTAGCCGTCGGGGCGGACGATGTCCCCGAACGCGCGCCGGGCGCGGGCTTCTGACCACCAGGCGGCCAGCGTGCCCTGGGGATTCGGCCGGCGGGCGTGGGCGATGAGGTGGGTGAAGAAGCCGTTGACGGCGACGCGGTGCGCGAGCTGGTGCCAGTAGGCGACACCGAGCGCGCGGTCGTGGCGGTAGCCGGTCTCCTTGAAGTCGATGCCGTCTTCGGCGGCGAGCACCGCGGCACCGGCGATATCGCACACGTAGTGCGCCGGCGGCATCCCCTCGCCGAGGGGGGACAGGGGTTGGAAGCGGTCGACGACGCGCCAGCGGTAGAGCTGAAGGAGCCGTTCGTTGGCGGATCGGCGGGTGGGCCAGCCGACCTGGACGATCTGGTGGGTGGTCAGGACCCGGTGCTCGTGCAGCAGCCGGGCGATCCACCGGTCTCGCGGAGTGAGGTGGTGGGTGAGGTTCGCGAGGTGTTCGGCGTCGGCGACGACGCGGGCGGAGGGACGTAGCGGGACGCGCAGGGCGCGTTGCGGCAGCGGCTTGCCCATCAGCAGTCCTTCGCGTCGGCAGGGGGCAGGGGCAGGGGCAGGGGCAGGTCAGGCGACGCGGCGCGGATCGGACG
>NZ_CAUVXO010000526.1:0-3535 GCF_963555865.1 Protofrankia sp. Cr1 | reverse complement strand
TGTCGGGTACCGTCATCGCCTGCTACCAGCTCGGCTACGGCATCGCCGCCTTCGGCGTCGGCCCCCTGCGCGCACACGGCATCAGCCTGGCCACCGTGTTTGGTGCCACCGCCGCTGTCGCCGTCGCCATGGGACTGCTGTCGTTCTTCGTGGCCGGCCCTCGACCGAGCCCGGCCGCCATCCACCCGCGACCCGACCCCGCGATCGCGGCCCGCCTCCACTACAAATGATCAAAACCTGACCGTGGGCCGTGGGCCCTGCCCTCGCCGAGCAAGGCGTCGCGGCAGCGGACGTCATACGAACCGCCGCCGGGCATGCTATAGCGTCACTGCTATACCTTGGGGTACCGTCGAGTTGGAGCCGGAGGTCCGGGACTGGCTGGAGCAGTTGCCCACAGCGCACTTTGCTACGGCGGCTTTCTATCTCGATCTACTGGCTGAGCAGGGGCCGTTGTTGGGTGAGCCCTACACACGGCACCTCGACGGCAAGCTCCGGGAGTTGCGGTTCCACGTGGACCGACAGGCGGTCCGGGTCACGTACTGGCTTGCCTCGGGGCAACGGGTGGTGCTGTTGACGATGTTCGTCAAGACCCGGATGCGGGAGGTCGGAGAGGTCGCCCGGGCCAGGCGAGCCCTAGCACGCTGCCTGGCCGAGGAGCACACCCTAGACGAGGAGGACGGGGCCAGTGACTGAGCGGATCGAATGGGCGCAGCTGCGGGACCGGCGGATGAACGAGCCTGGCGCGCAGGAGGCTTACCAGGCCACCCGGCTGGCGTTCGAACTCGGCCGTGGTGTCCGCCAGTTGCGCCAGCAGCGAGGCTGGAGCCAGACCGAGCTCGCGCGGGCGGCTGGCATGACACAGTCAGCGGTGGCGCGGTTCGAGGCCGGCGGCACGGTGCCTACCCTGCCTGTTCTCGACCGGCTCGCTGATGCTCTCGACGCAGACCTGGTCGTCCGGGTTACGCCCCGGTCTCACGTCGCGTAGCCCGCCGGACGTCGTCGCCGCCCCTGCGCTCCCTGAACCTGCCGCGGTTCTCGCCCATGATCTGGGGCTGTGGGGTTACGACGCGGACCGCTTTTCCAGCGCCCCACGTCCGGCACGACCAACGGTTCCCTTCTCCATGCAGGCGTGACAACGGTAGGAAGGTGTTCCTACCGCGCGCTATGGTAAGGCCATGACCGTACGGAAGCTGTCGATCTCGGTGCCGCCTGAGATCGAAGAGACGATCAGAGCTGCGGCTGCCGACGAGGGCAAGCCGGTGTCGACGTGGCTTGCCGAGGCTGCCGTCGAGAAGGCTCACATCGCCGCCCTGCACGCGGCAGGCCGCGCAGCCGCGCGGGAGATGGTGGCCGAGTACGAAAGCGAGCACGGCACGCTGCCCGAGGGGTCCCGGCAACGCGCCCGCGAGTTCCTGATGGAGGCCGGGCTGCTCGACGACGAACCATGGCGGGCAGCCGGGTAGTGCGCACGATCGTCTACGACACCGGCGCCCTGCTGGCCGCCGAACGGCGCAATCCCGATTTCCTCGCCCTGCACGACGAACTGACCGCCGCTCGCATCCGCCCGATCGTGCCGGTGGTGGTCCTTGCCCAAGCCTGGCGCGGCGGCCCGCAGCACCAGGTCTCCCGCGTCCTCAAGGGCTGCGATATCCGCCCCGATGATGGGCCAACCGGTCGCGCCGCGGGTGTCGCCTGCGGCGCCGCTGGGACCGCCGATGTCGTGGACGCGATCGTCGTCGCGACCGCCGTCCGGTACCAGGCCTCGGTGGTCACCAGCGATCCCGATGATCTGAATCACCTCGCCGACTCCATCGGTGTCAAGCTCCGGCTCTTCACCATCTGACCAACCGCGAGGGCCACGTCACCACCCGGCTGCCGGCGAGAATGGCCAAACCGCTGGCCGTACTGCTGGTCGGCATCACCAGCTCGGGCAAGACCGCACTCGCCCGAGCCCTCGCCGAACGCGGCATGATTCGCCTGTCAGTTGATGAGGAAGTGCACCGCCTGCACGGCCGCTACGGCGTGGACTACCCGGAACACGAATACTTCACCCGCGAACGCCCCGTCGTCGACACCGTCCGCCGGCTACTCATCCAGCATCTGGAAGCCGGCCACGACGTGGTCCTCGACCACGGCCTGTGGCTACGCGACGACCGTGACGTCTGGAAGGAGACCGTCGAACAGACCCTCGGCCGGTGGCAGTTGGTGTATCTCCCCGCTGAACGGGATGAACTGCTGCAACGCCTCACCGAGCGCAACCAGCGGCAGGACGCCAACGCCCTGATCGTCACCCCGGAGGCGCTGGACGACTTCTTCGCCCGCTTCGCCCCACCCACCCCCGACGAGGACGCCATCGTCTACACCGGAAACCTGGACGACGTGTACCCGGCGACCCCGAGCCGATGATCACCAGCTCAGGTCGTCCAGTCGATGACGGCCAGCTCGACAGGCCAGCCGCACCCACACGCCCCCGTCCGCGGCGGCCGTGATCGTGGCGATGGGATCATCGTTCTCGCAAGATCAAATCTGGGTGGGATGGCGTCAACAGCGTTGACTAAGAGATGCGTCACGATAACAGCACGCTACGAACGGAATCGGTCAGCGCTGACGCAACGCGGTGAGCCCGACCGCGAGACGAGTGATCGTGTCGGTGTCGCCGCCGAGAAGCACGGCGCGGGTGATGCCGTCGGGCAGCGACGCGGCGAAGTGCACGCAGTGCAGAACGGCGGTCACGGTCTCGTAGGGATCAAGGCCGATGCCGCTGTTTGGAGGGGACCACTCCCGTCGGCACGGTCGCTTACTCAGCAGATCATCGGGTGCGAGCCGTGTCCACGCGCCCGAGGCAACGCGATCAGGCTCACCCGCAGCAGATTAAGGGTGGACGCCGAACAGCCCAGGGGCCACAATTGTGGCCATGACGATCGAGTCGCTCCGCACCGTCCGCGACCACCTGTCCGAGTTCGTCGACCGGGTCGAGGGGCAGCACGAACGGATCGTGCTGACCCGCAACGGCCACGCCGCCGCCGTACTGATCAGTCCCGAAGACCTCGCCCAGATGGAAGAAACCATCGACGTCCTACGCGACCCGCAGGCACTGGCAGACATCCGCGAAGCCGACCAGGCATACGCCGGCGGCGACGTCCTGCGCGGCACCGCGGCCGTACGCGACCTGCTCAGGTGAACGAGACCGACTACGAGCTCGTCCTCACCCCACCCGCCCGACGCGCCCTCACCAACCAGCTACCCGAGGCCGTCGCCACCGCCGCCGTCGAGTTCCTCACCACCGCGTTGGTCACCGCCCCCCGCAGAGTCGGAAAACCCCTGCGCTTCGACCTCGAAGGAATCTGGGCGGCCCGACGAGGCACCTACCGCATCCTCTACAGGATCAACGAAGACAAACACGAAGTCGTCGTCCTCCGTGTCGAGCACCGCCGAGACGCCTACCGACCACTGTGAACGGTCTCGTAGGGATCAAGGCCGATGCCGCTGTTTGGAGGGGACCACGCGCCGGCGGCCACGGTGTGCAGCAGCTCGG
>NZ_CAUVXO010000525.1:0-3566 GCF_963555865.1 Protofrankia sp. Cr1 | reverse complement strand
GGGTAGGCCGGTGACGGGTGCGTTGGCGGGAGCGGACACGGTGTTGAGCTGGTCGATGACGTCTGCGGCCAGGCTGAGGTCGATGCCGGTGAGGTTGTCGGTGAGCTGGTCGGCGGTACGCGGTCCGATGATCACCGAGGTGATGCCGGGACGTGCGATGGTCCAGGCGATGGCGATGGCCGATGGGGTGGCGCCGACGAGGTCGGCCACCTGTGTGACCTCGTCGGCGATGTCGAAGCACTCCTCGCGTAGCAGCGTTGTGGCCCAGCTGGCGGCTGTGGGGTTGAAGGCGAGCCACTGGTGAAGCCGGGTTCCGGGGTCGGGTTGCCGGCCTCGTCGGTAGCGGCCGGCGAGCATGCCGCCGGCGAGTGGTCCGTAGGTGAGGGTGCCCAGGCCGTGGCGGGCGCAGGCGGGCAGGATCTCGGCTTCGATCTCGCGTGCGAGCAATGAGTAGTGGGGCTGAAGGCTGATGAACGGCGTGGTGCCCAGGCGCTGGCTGGCCCACTGGGACTCGATGATCTGGCCGGCGGTGTAGTTGGAGCAGCCGACGTAGCGGACCTTGCCCGAGCGGACGAAGCTGTCGAGGGTCGCCATCGTCTCCTCGATAGGCGTATCCGGGTCCCAGTTGTGGCACTGGTATAGGTCGATGTAGTCGGTGCCCAGGCGACGCAGACTGCCCTCCAGGGCGCGGGTGAGGTGCAGCCGGGACAGCCCGCGGTCGTTGGGGCCGGCGCCCAGCGGGCCGGAGCCCTTCGTGGCCAGGACGACCGAGTCGCGCCGCGTGGCGATGGCGCGCCCGACGACCTCCTCCGATCGGCCGCCGGTGTAGATGTTCGCCGTGTCGATGAGGGTGCCGCCCGCGTCGAGGAAGGCGCCGATGATCCGACGTGCTTCCGGTTCGCCGCAGGGTGCGTCCGGACCGACGCCGAAGTTCATCGTTCCGAGCGCCGCTCGGGAGACTTTGAGGCCCGAGCGCCCCAGCAGCGTGTACTGCACGCGACCTCCTCCTAGGATTCGGGGCGACGCCCCGGTTCGATGAGCCACACTATACGGGGCGCCGCCCCGGTTCACGATGAGGTCTGTGGCGATCGGAGCAGGATGGAGACCATGGGGATTCAAGGCGATGCTCCGGACGCAGGAGGCGCCGAACCGGCTTCGGCTGGCGAGGGGTGCTCGGCCCGTCCGCTGCGCGCGGATGCCCGGCGCAACCGCGCGCGGGTGCTACGCGCCGCGCGTGAGCTGTTCAGCATTGAGGGGCTGTCCGTCCCCCTGGACGAAATCGCGCGCCGAGCCGGTGTCGGCGCGGGCACGGTGCATCGGCACTTCCCAACGAAGGAGACGCTGTTCGCCGCGGTCGTCGTCGACCAGGTGGAGCAGCTCATAGCGGATGTCCGCACCCTCGCTCAGCAGGCCGACCCCGGCGATGCGTTGGTGGAAATGCTGGAGCGCATGCTTGCCGAGGGCGCCGAGAGCCTGCCCCTCAAGGCCGCGCTGGCGGGAACCGACTTCGACATCCGGACCACCGCTCCCGAGGTCGCGGCCCGCCTCCGCGAGACGCTGCGGGCTTTCCTCCAGCGTGCTCAGGATGCCGGCGATATCCGGGGCGACATTGATATCGACGACCTGTTTGCGCTGCTTGCCGGTGCGTTCGCCACTCTGCGCCATGCCGACGCGCCCCCCGACCAGGCCGTGCGCCTCAACACGGTTCTCTTCGACGGGCTGCGCACCAGGCACTGACAACCGGCCAGCCAGGGGCGGAATTTCCGGAATTACCAGGTCGACAGAACGCAGGTTCGATTCTATCGTCGATATTGCCGAGTGGACGGTCGCCGGGTATCGCCCCTGGTCAGTCGACGAGCTCGTCGACGACCTCGCGAAGCGCCATCCTGGTCGGTCGAATGATGCCGGGAAGGACCGAGTCCACCTCGTCGCACGTCGCACGTCCGGTAGGATGTCATCTTCTTCACGCCTTCAGCCGCGGGCCGGGAAGGCGACGTGAGGAGATGGCATGGCCAGTCGTCCGATGCCGGCAACACCCAACGTCAACCAGCTTCGCAGCCGGGCAAAGGAACTGCGCGACGCCGCCCGTGCCGGCGACCCGGCCGCGCTGGAGCGGATCGCCGCCCACGTGGACGAGCGCCCGCAGGGGCCGGTGAGTCTGTCAGTCGCGCAGATGGTTCTCGCCCGCGAGCACGGGTTCGCCAGTTGGCCACGGCTGAAAGCCGAGGTCGAGGCCAAGGCGCTGGACCGAGCCGGACGGGTCGAGGCGTTCCTGACAGCAAGCGTCGCCGGTCGCGACAGCCTGGCAGAGCGGCTGCTGGTCGAGTTCGGACTGGGTGCCGGTGACGCGACGCGGGCGTTGCCCGGGGCGCTCGGCAAGGACAGCCCGGCGGTCGTCGAGGCGCTGCTCGCGGCCGGCGCGGACCCGAACACGGTTGGCCGTGATGGTCTGTCCGCTCGACGCATCGCGGTCCGCCGCGGCCGGGACGACGTCGCCGCCGTACTGACCCGGTACGGCGCCGTGGATGACGACACGGATGCCGATCGGCTACTCGGCGTGTGCCGACGCGGCGACCGTCAGGAGGCGCGTCGGCTGCTCGCCGAGTATCCCGACCTTCCGGGCCGCCTTATCAGAGACGATCACGCGGCGTTCGTGGACGCGGCCGAGTACGCCGGTGTCGGCCCGGTCGCCCTCATGCTCGATCTCGGCTTTCCCGTCGGGGTGTACCGGTCGGTGGACGGCGCGACCGCGCTGCACGCCGCCAGCTACGCCGGCCGTCTCGACGTGGTCCGCCTGCTGCTCGACCGTGGCGCCGACATCGATACCACCGACCGGCAGTGGGGGTCGACCCCGCTGGCCTGGGCGACGGTCGGCAGCGGGGAACGCCCCGCCTACAGCCCGGACGGCGACTGGCCCGCCACCGTCAGTCTCCTGCTCGCCGCCGGGGCGTCCCGGGACGGTGCGTGGGTCGGGGGAAAGCCGCCCAGCGACGAGGTCGCCGTCCTTCTCGCCCGCTACGGCATCGGCGCGCCCGACGACGACGATTCGTCGTCGGCCGAACCGCCTGCGCCGGCGGCCCGCCGGATCAGCGAGCAGCTGCGCACAGCGTTCAACACCAGCGACGACCAGGCGCTCGCCGACGTGCTGCACCCCGACGTCCGCTGGGGCGGCGGACCAGCCGGCTGCCACAGCCGTGCCCACGTCCTGGAGTGGTACCAGCTGCTACGCGCCCAAGGGGTCCGCGCGACCGTCGAGGAGATGACGGTCCACGGTGACACGATCATCCTCGGCCTCGCCGTCACCCACGCCGGGCAGACCGACCGCCCCGCCGACCCAGCGGATCTCCTCTACCAGGCGTTCACCGTCGCCGACGACGCCGTGGTGGAGATCCGCGACGCGGACCAGCACCACCCGTAAGGCGCTCGTGACCACTCGGATCAGCGGCAGACCGCCGACCGGCCCGATGTGAGGTGAGCAAGGCCGGTGGCCAGCCGTTCGAACTCCGGATCACCGGTCCCGCGGCCCGCGTTCCCGCCAGCCGACTGCCTGAGAAGATCGCAGCAGC
>NZ_CAUVXO010000524.1:3918-5135 GCF_963555865.1 Protofrankia sp. Cr1 | reverse complement strand
CGAGGCGCTGCTGAGCGCCGTGACCGGCAACCTCGACCGCCCGGTGCCCACATGTCCCGGCTGGGATGCCCGCCGGCTTGTCGGTCATGTCGGACGTGTGCTGGAGGCCCAGACGACCCACATACGCCGGGCGACGACGCAGCCGCCGGAGCGGGTCGGACCGCCGCCGACCGACGACACCGAACTGATCGACTACTACCATCAATGTCTCGACCTGGCGGTCGACATCCTCACCTCGGTCGACGCCGACCTGCCCGCGTGGAACTTCACGCTGGCGCCGAAGATCGCCCGATTCTGGCCCCGCAGGCTGGCACACGAACTGCTCGTACACCGGTACGACGCGGCGAACTGCGCCGGCCTGACATGGACGGTCGAGCCGACCTTCGCCGCTGACGGGGTGGACGAGGTGCTCACCGTCCTGCTTCCGGCCGCCAGGGCGGCCGGGGTGACGCCGGTCGCCGCCGACGGAAGCGCGCACGTACACCTCACCGACACCGATGGGGAATGGCTGGTCCGGTTGGACGGCACGACGGTCGAGGTGAGCGTCGGCCACGCGAAAGGGGACGGGGTGCTGCGCGGACCGGCCGACAAGGTACTGCTGGCGCTGTGGGGACGGGTGGCGCCGGACTCGGACGGCCTCATAGTCCTCGGTTCCGCAGAACTCATCCAAGCACTGCTGCCTGGGCGGTGACACAGGGTGTCCGGGATGGCGGATTCGACGCCGATTCCGGCCGCTCTGAATAGCACGCCGGCGGGATAGCAAGAACCGCAACGTGGCTGTTGACAGGTATTCGCCGCAGCAGCGAAGATTCGACCATGGCGACTGTTTCGGCGAGTGCGCTCTGTATCGCACCCTTGGATAGGGTATGGGCTACGCTGACCGACCTGTCCAGGTATCCGGACTGGAACACCGTGCACATCTCCTTCCCCAAAGGAGCACCCGCGGCCCTCGAGCCGTCGTCGACGTTCACCCAGAAAATATCGAACATGGGAACGTCCGCCGAGGTCAGATGGACGATCACGACGGTGGAGCCACCACGGCTGCTGGAGTTCAAAGGCCTCGGTCCGATGAATACCTCCGTCCAGACGTCCTACGAGGTCGACACGGTCGAGGGAGGCACCCGGGTCACCGTTACGAACGAATTCACCGGCACCATGGTCAGAATCGGGGGCAGACGACTCACCACCTCCGCGCAGACTGCTCTTGAAACATCGCT
>NZ_CAUVXO010000524.1:2789-3467 GCF_963555865.1 Protofrankia sp. Cr1 | reverse complement strand
GACGAAATTCAAGGACGTTGTCGAGTACTAAGAGCGACCGGCAATAGGGGACGCGGCGTCGCGGGGCTGGGGCACGCACCTCGCCACGTTGTCGTCGGTCGACACCCAACACCAGGGTGCCTCCCTCCTCCGCCTCGCGATCTACGTGCCCCAGCCCCGCTCCTTCATCCACGCCCCTATTGCCGGGCGCTCTAAGCCTGGTGGATGCACCGAACGATTTTCGTGATCTTTTTTGATCTTTCGGAAGCGGTTCTCCGGGATTCCGATGACGGCGATGTGTTCGGCCGCGGCTGTCGGGCCTGTCGCCTCGAACGCCTCAACATCCGCCGGCTCGATCCGGTCGTCCGCCCGCACGTCGACGACCACACCCGTCCCGTCAGCCAAGCGGGCAAAGAAGTCCGGTGCGTGGCGCCGTTCCCGAACGCCGTCGTGCCAGCGCAGCCAGAACGGCTGCGAGGCCAGACCCACCACGTCCCGGTCGAAGTCGAGGAGCATCACGTGATCACCTGTCATGGCCGACCACCACCAGCCCGGAAAATGCCGCCTTCCCCGCGACCAGCCGAACGGCCGGATCGGCACGGCGTCCTCGAACGGCACGTTCCAGCAGGTCGGCAACGTCTCCCGACGGCGCGCGGGAGACGTTCCGCGAAGACGCGCTGCGTTGCCCGAACGGCCGGG
>NZ_CAUVXO010000524.1:1191-2107 GCF_963555865.1 Protofrankia sp. Cr1 | reverse complement strand
ACGGCGTGCTCAGCGGCTGGGGGTCGGCACGGGATTGATCTCAACGGAGGTGGAGCATGGGCAAGATGCTGTATTCGGTCACCATGTCGCTGGACGGCTTCATCGCAGGCCACGGTGGTGACATGTCCTGGTTGACCAGGTATTTCGGGCCCACCCCGACGGTGGATGAAATCATCGGCAACCGCACCTTCCGCGGCGACGATCCGTACAGGGGCACGACCAAGGAAGGCAAGCCGTTCGGCGGCGGGTGGGCCGGACCACAGTTCGTACTCACCCACCATGCCCCGGACATCCCGGTGCCGGGTGTCACCTTTGTCGGTGACCTCGACAGCGACGTCGCCGCGGCCGGCCGCTGCCGGTGACACCTACGTCAACGTCCTCGGCGCCAGCACAGCCCGGCAGTGCCTCGACGCCGGTCTACTCGACGAGATCCTCGTGCTCATCGTGCCCGTCCTGCTCGGCGATGGTGTCCGGCTGTCTCAACGGGCTGCGGCTGTGCCGGCCTAGTTCAGTGGCGCGCCCGTGCTGCGAGGCATGGAACCGAGATCCCCGGGCGCACGGCAGCCTGTGAAGGTCGCCGGGGAGACAAACCACGTGCCATCCCCCAGCTGGTTTGCCACAAACGTCGCGCTGCCGACCTGCATCCAGACCGGAGCTCCCCGCCCGTTACCCCAGGCGCGCTCAACAATGATCGGTTCCGCTCCGGGCCGGATTGCGCGCAAACCAGCTTCCGGACTCACCGCGCCGGCCGCCTTCCCATCGGGGAACCGCCCGAGGTCCAGCCCCGGTAGCTGGCCGGCCGGACACTGCCCCGGGCCTCGCGGAGCCGCGGCGACAGCAGCGGTGGAGACCACGGTCACCGTATCGTTCTGGATACCAGCCACCTCGCCCGCAGGTCGGCCACCGGCGACTGCCG
>NZ_CAUVXO010000524.1:0-770 GCF_963555865.1 Protofrankia sp. Cr1 | reverse complement strand
TAGCCCGCACTTTCCACGGCCCGAGACCGTCACCCGCGCGCGAACGGCCGGTGATCAGAGCGCGCAGGTCCGGAAGCCCGGCCTGTCCCGGTGGGTCCCGCCGTTACTCAGACATCCGCACAGCCGACAAAAGGATAGTAATACGAAAGATACGCTGCACTGCTGTACCCTTTGACCTGGGTGCTGAAATTCTCGTGGAACCACCAGTACCGGTTACCGTTGATCGTTTGGCCGACGACGTAGTAAAACAGGCACGCTTGCTGACCGGGGTACCCCGCACCCACGGCGGTGCAGGAAGTGTTCGCACAGGTGCGGATGTTCACACCATTTGCTCCGTAGCCACCCAAGGAGCCCACCGATGCATTCGCCGTTCCCGTGCACAGATAAACGGAGAGGAGAACTGCTAACAGAACACCCGAAACTCGCGGCGCTGATCTGCGCGCAGTGATTCCACCAAGCGTCACCATGTCTGCGTCCCCTCGCGAAATGAACGATGACGACCACATCGACTGCTGGTGCGTCATACTTCTTCGAGCGCCGCAAGCGCCCCGGCCGTACGGGTTGTCAACCTGTCAACCGCCGACTTCTCCGTGAACATCTCCCGCCTCGTCACATCGGCGTCAATTCGAAAACCGATCGCCATTACGTTAAGTAATGGACCGGATTTCTAATGTAGCCGATCCTGGCAGGATGCGGCAACTACCGTCCTGGTTATCGAAAGAAACGAGTTGCTCGTCACAACTCGGCGCACCTCACGCCGCTGGTATGCG
>NZ_CAUVXO010000523.1:0-3592 GCF_963555865.1 Protofrankia sp. Cr1 | reverse complement strand
ACGGGGAGTCCACGACGGACACGCCGGCACGTATGGCGAACGCCTACGTCGAGTTGCTGACACCCCGCGAGTTCGACCTGACGACGTTTCCCAACAGCGAGGACTACGAGGAGCTGGTTCTCGTCCGGGATATTCCGTTCCGGTCCCTGTGTGAGCATCATGCCCTTCCGTTCATCGGGACCGCGCACGTCGGGTACCTGCCGGCGTCACGGATCATCGGGTTGTCCAAACTCGCCAGAGTCGTGGAGCTGTTCGCGCACCGACCCCAGGTACAGGAACGCCTGACCAAGCAGGTCGCCGACTGGCTGGTCGAGCAGCTCCAGCCCAAGGGCGTGGGGGTCGTCCTGCACGCCCAGCACCTCTGTATGACCTTGCGCGGTGTCCACGCGATGGGCGCCGGCACCGTCACCTCGGCGTTGCACGGACTGCTGCGCAGCGACTCCCGTGCCCGCCACGAGTTCTTCACTCTCACGCAGTCCGGCCGCTGACCCATCACCGTGAGGACCACAATGCCCACAACGACTGCTGAGATCGGACGCGGCGCGTTCGATTTTTCGGCTGGCCACACAGGTCTGCATGACGGCGAGTTTGAACATCTGCACGGCCACACCTACCAGGTGGTGGTGCGGCTCACCGGCTTTCTCGACAGCGCCGGGATGATTATGGATTTCACCGACGTCAAAGCCGCTGTGCGGCGCACGATCGCACCGTTGAAGGGTCGCGTTCTCCTGGCCGGCCAAGTCACGCCCCCTATTTCGGTCGATACCACAGAGGGCGTTGTCACAGTGACGAGTTCCACGAAAAGGTATGTCTTTCCGGAACAGGACGTGGTGGTGCTACCGATAGCCAACACCACGACGGAAGCGCTCGCGGACCATCTCCTCGACGGTGTCCTGCGGAACCTGCGTGACGGCGATCGTCGGCTCGTGGGCGGTCTGCGCGTCATCGAGCTGGAGTTGTTCGAGGCTCCCGACACCTCGGCCACGGTTCGTGCCGACCTTGGTAGAGCGGGTGAACAGGATGGGCGCTAGCCCGGTGGACGTACACCACGACACAGACCGCATGCGGCCGCATCCTCGAGATCGCGCGACGGCACTTCTCGCCTACGCAGTGGAACGCCGCCTGGCGGGCTACGGCGATGCACTACCGGAAGAGGTAGCCGGCGATCCCTGGGATGCATGGTGGACGTGCTACCGGGCCGCCACCCCCGCCGATGACCTTGCCGTGTGTCTCCACCGCGAGCAGCAGGGATGCCCGGCGTGCACATGGGAGGCGGCAATGCTGGCCGGTAGGCGTCCTCCCGGGCATCCCGACGACCTCGGATCGACGCGGCGGTGCTCCTGCCTGGTGCACTGGGCGACCGCGATGCGCCGACCCAATGCCGCCACAGCCGACTGGCCCGGGTGGCGGATCACCATCGGGATGGTGAAACCGGGCGGCGACGCGGCCGCGGTTCGCGCCCTGCTCAGCGAGACCTACCGGGTCCTCGACACCGCCGAGCGGACCCTCACCGCCGCGGACGTCCGGCGCCTGTACCCGGACGCCTACGGCGCCGATTACGTCGCCCGTCACGACGCCTACCTCACCTCCGCACCCGTGACGGTCTTCGTCCTGCTCGCCGATACGCCGTTCGGCAGCAGCCAGGTCGCCGGCCTCAAACGCGACATCCGGCGCAGGCTCGGCGGTGTCGACGTCCTGCGCAACCACCTGCACATGCCCGACAGCCCCGGCGACGCCTTCTGCGATCTTGGCCACCTCGCCGGAACCGAAATGCTGACCCGCCTGTACGAGAGGTACGAACATGACCGAGCAGCCCACCGGCTGGCGTGCTACCGGGCTCTACTGGACCGGCGGGATCCCCGGGTTCGGACTGGCTGACCAGGCGGGGAGCGAACGCGAACAGCCGGCACATCCGGGAGCAACGCTGTCCTACGGGCTCGCCGGCGAGCGGCGTTGTATCGGGATCTGGCAGGCCGCCGACCGGCGGCGCCGCTGCTGCCCGTTCTCCCAGCCGCTGCCCGCGCAGGCGAGCAGCGCCCAGTGCGCCGCGTGTGCCGCCGTCGACCCCGGGCGGGCGTTCTCCCGGAGCTCCACCCCCGACGACGACCGCACCTACCGCCTCTATCTGGCATGGTTCGGAGTCGGTCTGCTCAAGGTCGGCCTGACCGCGACCGCCCGTGACACCGACCGGCTCGCAGAGCAGGGAGCAATAGCCTTCACGTGGCTCGGGCACGGGCGGCTGCAGGCGGTCCGTGCCGCCGAACGGGCGGTGGCCGCCAGCGGCCTCGCCCCCGACCGTCGGCAACGCCGTACCAAGATTGCCGCTTGGTGGTCCTTGCCGGTCGCCGACGAGCGTCGGCGGGACCTGGAAGCAGCCCACCGTGCGATCCACACGGCTGTGTCCTGGCCTGCGGGTCTGACGCTCGCACCGGCGGCGGTGGTCGACCGGGTCGCCGTGTTCGGCTTGGATCGCGTTCCCGTCTCCTGCCAGGAGGTCATCGGCCTGCACCTCGGCTCGGTGATCAACGGGACGGTACGCTGCGTCGCTGGCCGAGACCTCATCCTCGACACCGTCCACGGACCGGTACTTCTCGATGCCCGGCTCCTGGCCGGCTGGGCGGTCCACCCGACCGACGCCGTCATCGGCGGCCTTGACCTGCGTTCCTGCCACCATGTCCGGAGAGACGATGCCGCTGAGCAGCACGTCCTGTTCTGAGCCCCCGACCACCACCGGCCCGCAGGACGGGCCGGTGGTGGTCCTGGAGGGCATGCCCGGGGCCGGGAAAACGACCGCTGCCCGCATGCTGGCGGATGACCACATGGTGATCGGTGAATACACCACCGCTGGCGGCGACATCGTCGAGGTCGACGCGCACCCCACCGTCGAGGACGACGACGCGCACCAGCGCAACTGGCTGATCAAACACCGGCAGGTTGCCGCCGCCCGCCCCCGCGGTCCCGTGTTCGTCGATCGCGACTGGCTCACGGCCCTGGCTTACGCCCACAGCGTCGCCGCCACCGACGACGGCGCGTTGCTCGCCGAGCGGGCCCGGTGGGCACAACGCTGCCTGCACCGTGGCGACCTTGGGGTCGCCACCGTCTACGTCCTCTTCCCTCTTGACCCCGCGACTAGCTTGCAGCGCCGGGCGCACCGACTCATCCCCGGCCACCCCTGGAGCAGCCTGCAGGGTCTGCACCGCCTGGCCACTTTCTACGCCGATCCCGTCGCCGCGCTCGAGCTGGTCGCCTCCGCCCTGGCCGTCTCGCTGCGGCGGGCCACGTGGCTGTCGCTCCAAGAGGAGTCCACGCTGGAGCGGGCCGTTGAGGTCCTGCGTGACCTGGCCATCGGGCCATGACGTCATCGACGTGCGCCACGGTGGCGATCGCCATCCATGACGGCTTCTACGGCTGCGGCACCGGCGCCGGCTATTCCAACCGCGCCGTGCTGGAGACCCTCGTCGACATCCTTCCTCTCGACGTGCGACTCGTGGTCCTCCCGGTCCGCCTCGAGCCCTCCAGCCCCGAACACGACCCAGCCTGGCATGCCAGCAGCCTTGCCCTCCTCGATCGGCGCGCAGACACCGCGTTCCAC
>NZ_CAUVXO010000522.1:0-3597 GCF_963555865.1 Protofrankia sp. Cr1 | reverse complement strand
AGTCAATGGCACGTCGCAACATCACGGGGGCGGCTCTCATAATCCGTCGGTCGTGGGTTCGAGTCCCACCCGCCCCACCCCCGCTGACCTGCACGAACAGGTCGCAGAGATCGCAATAAAGATCCATAAATGACCCTGGTATTGCCAGGGTGTTGCCATTGCGACAGCAACCAAATTTCACACTTTCGATCACGGTTACAGACCGTGCCCGAAGAAGATCGACACGGTGTACCACCCCTGGACCAAGGCGATCTCCAGACCAGTACCGGCATACACGGCGAAGCAGGCCGGTAACGACAAGAGGAGAAAGCAGGCGATGACCCGGTACGCCTACAACCCCACCCGGCGTGCGCTCGTCGTCTCCTGGGCCACCGGCGCCGGCGATGACACCACCGATGATGACACCATCACCGACGAGCTCGCCGAAGAACGCACCACCACCACATTCCTCGACCAGATGCGCGCGGAAGCAGCCTCACGACGCGCCGACCGACTCTAACGCCGGCTGACCCCGCACCCAAGTCTCCCATCAGTGAGCCACAAGATTTATCACATGTGGCGCACTGACTCCTTGAGGCCGCCGACAACTGGTTCGGCGTTCCTGTCCAACAGGTGGAGGGGCTGGTCACGATGGCCGCACGGAAAGCACTGCGCTTCGCGGTCGCAGTCGGCAGCGACAACGTCGGACCCGACACCATCGATCTGGTCCACGATGAGGTGACCCGCCTCGCCCGCGCCTACCCCGTGAGTCCCCTTTCGACGATCCTCGGCGATCTCGTTGACCTCCAGGAAGCCACGTTTCGACTGCTGGAGGCCCGGCAGGTCTCAGCAACCAATCGGAGCTTGTACCTGTTGGCCGGTGCGGTGTCCGGGATGCTCGCGAAGGCATCACACGACGTCGGGCAGCCACAAGCCGCGATGACGCAGGCCCGCACCGCTTACATCTGCGCGGACAACGCCGGGCATGACGGCCTCAAGATCTGGACCCGCGGACTCCAATCGATGATCGCCTACTGGGCCGGTCGTCACCGTGAAGCCGTGCAGTACGCCGAGTTGGGCGCCGAACCCGCGCAACGGGTCCATGGGACGGCCAAGACATGGCTTCTCGCCCAAGAAGGCCCGGAGCTGGGCGGTACTCGGCGCCGCGGAGCAGGCCGAAAGCGCGATCATCCGTGCCGACGAGGCCCGGGAACGCATCGAGCCCGACGAGCTGGACGAGTTCGGCGGCATCCTGACCTTCACCCGACCGCGGCAGCTCTACTACGCCGCTGACGCCCGCATCTGGGTGGACGGCGCCTACCTCCGCGCGGAGGAAACCGCCACCGAGGCGATCGCCGCATACGAACACGCCACCGTCGACGAACGATCCTTCAGCGACGAGGCCGGAGCCCGCGCCGACCAGGCATTGGCCCGGCTCACCGGCGGGAACCTCGAAGGCGCAGTCGAGGCACTCCGCCCCGTCCTCGATCTGCCCGCCGACCAGCGCATCGCCGGGATCATCGCCAGCGCCAACCGGGTACACACCGCCCTACGTTCGGGACCGGCCGCGGAGACCACCGCGGCACGCGACCTTCAACAGGAGATCGAAGCGTTCTCCGCCGTCTCGGCCGCCGCCGCACTTCGATAAGGTCAGCCGGGTGTACCCGGTGCGGATCGACAGCGACGGCCTGTGCTTGCGAGAGTTCACCGAAGACGACATAGACGCGCTACTTGCCGTCTACGGCGACCCCACCGTCACCCGGCACATGAGCTTCGAGCCACGTAACCGCGGCCAGGTCGCCGCCACGATCGCCATGGCCATCCGGACATCCACCATCGAACCCCGGGTCGAATACTCCCTTGCCGTCGCGATCCCCGACACCCACCTGATGATCGGGTTCGGCCGGCTTGCCATCGACAGTGGCCACCCCGCCCAACGCAGCGCCCAAATCGGGTTCGCGCTCCGCGCCGATCAGTGGGGCCGCGGCTACGGCGCGGAAACCGTCCGACTCCTGCACCGCCTCGGCTTTGCCGAACTCGGGATGCACCGCATCTGGGGTGCCCGCTCCCCCGACAACACCGTCTCCGACCGGCTCATGCGCAGACTCGGCATGATCGAAGAAGGACGTATCCGCGGACACGTCCTCGTCCGCGATGCCTGGCGTGACTCCATCGTCCATTCCATCCTCGAAGACGAATGGACACCCAGCACGCACACAGACGCCGCCAGTCAGAGCACCGTCACAACCTGACCGGCTACAGCACCGGCAAGACCGATCATAAGCCCGCGAGTTGCCGAATTATCCGGTTTTAGATCAAGGGCGCGGCGCGGGCCGCGCCGCGCGACGGCTGCGCGTGGCGCTGGCGCGCCATGCTCGCCGGGTGCGTCTCAGCTCACACCGCCCATCGGTCGAAAGTAGCATTCCCCCGGAAACCGGCTTTGGCCGGTAGGATCGCCGCAGGATCATGAGGCGTTCTAAGACGCGACCTTGGGCTAGGAAGGCGTGGCGAGGCATGGCGGCAGACCGGGGGGACCGGAACTACAAGCGAATTTCTGGATCAGCTTACCAAGCGCTCCGCTCGGCACTGGCGCTTGTGTACTGGTACAAACCATCTCTTGAACGCCACCTGCGTGCGCCCCTTCGCGATCATCCTGAGGTGTTGGCGGGCATCGATTTCAAATTGAAGAAGCGAGAGATTGCAGATTCCGTTGTTGATCGTCTCATAGACGGTGAATCTCGGTATCAGCGTACCACGGTAGCTCTGATGCTTGAGGTAGCAGAGATGGATAGCTTCCCTGAGCTGGAGCAACACGAGGACTCGGATAAATGGCTGCCCCGAGCCATCAACGCTGTTGCGGAGCTACGGAAGCACACCGAAGAGCACGGTGCCCGCGCGAAGGAAAGGGAAGAATTCGAATGCGCCGAACGCGCTTCCTACTTTGAGAAGGTCGGCGTACAGAGGCGGTTCTCCGACGAGCTAGCATCGCTTCGAGCAACATTCTTCGAGCTTCATGATATGAGCGATCCCCACCGCCGAGGAAAGCTCTTCGAAGGATTCTTGAATAATCTTTTTGAACTGTTCGATCTAGATCCGAGGCTGGGTTATAGCCTAGAGACTGAGCAGATAGACGGCGCCTTCACCTTCGACACCGACGACTACATAATGGAAGCAAAATGGACAAAGACAGGTGCTAACCGCGAACAGGCAGACGCTTTCGCAGCGAAGGTCCACGGAAAGGGAAAGAATGCACTTGGACTGATCGTCAGTGTCAACGGACTCACGCTTCCGGCTCGTAAGAGGTACAGTCAAGCCACTCCCTTCATGACCCTGGATGGAGGAGATCTATTCTTCGTCTTTGAGGGTCGCGGCCGACTCGATGAACTGCTGCGCCGCAAGAAGCGCCATGCCAACGAGACCGGTGAGTGCTATTTTCCGGCTAGCCAGATGTTCGAGTAGGCGGAGTGGGCAGCTTAAGCATTCGGTTCAGCTCGATGAACTTCCTGTAGCTCACTGAATGCAGCGAAAACATGTGGGCTGTCCTCGGCTCCGCGCCACTCGACGACTCGTATAGTCCTGCGAGATCTTTTTATACGAGCAAGTGTCGCCGAGCTTGGC
>NZ_CAUVXO010000521.1:0-3604 GCF_963555865.1 Protofrankia sp. Cr1 | reverse complement strand
ACGGCGGTTGGGTCGACGACGTCACACCCACTCGCCGGGCTGGGTCTTCGACATCACCGACGCCGGGCGGCATGTCGTGGGTGCCTTCGAGTGGCGCCCGATCTTGTAGCGGGCGGGTTCGGCGGTCTGCTGGTCGTGGCTGGCGAGGTCGGCTCGGCTGGCGCCGTGCGGCGGTGCGGCCAGGAAGCGAGCCCGTCATAGAAGGATTTCGATCTGCGACTGGAAGACTAATCATCGTGCAATCGGCAGACTAAAAGCTCTGCAATTGGTAGAGTAGCCCTGTGATCGACTATCGGCGCCGCATCCTCGACGACACACTGGACGAGCTTCAGCCGTACCTTCGTGCCTTGTCGATCCATGGGCCGAAAGGGGTCGGCAAGACCGCGACCGCGATGCAACGCGCCGCGTCGGTCATCGATCTCAGCCTTCCCGGCCAGCGTGAGATCGTGACGGCCGACCCGTCCATCCTGACCCGCCTGCCCGGGCCGGTGCTCGTGGACGAGTGGCAGCGCGTTCCCGAGGTGTGGGACCACGTGCGGCACGCGGTTGACGCCGGCTCGCCGCCCGGCCACTTCATCGTCGCCGGCAGCTCGGCCCCCCGGGGGACGGTGGTCCACTCGGGCGCGGGGCGGATAGTACCCATGCGAATGCGTCCGCTGAGTGTGGCAGAGCGGGGCATCGAGACGCAGACCGTGAGCCTGGCCGCGCTCCTGTCCGGGAACCGGGATGTCGGCGGGGCCACCGCGCTCCGGTTGACGGACTATGTCGAGGAGATCACGGCATCGGGCTTCCCCGCCATCCGCGGTCTGCCGCCACGCGTACGACGGGCGGAACTGGATGCGTACCTGGACAACGTCGTCCAACGGGAATTCCCCGAGCAGGGCTACCCGGTCCGCAGGCCGGCGGCACTGCGCGCCTGGCTCGCCGCCTACGCCGCCGCGACATCGACAACGACGGCCTATTCAAAGATCCTCGACGCTGCCACCGCCGGGCTGGCGAACAAACCGGCCAAGGAGACCACGCTCGCCTACCGCGACGCCCTGTCGTCCCTGTGGCTACTAGACGCGATACCGCCCTGGATCCCCAGCCGGAACCATCTTGATCGACTCGGCCAGTCCCCCAAACACCACCTAGCCGACCCCGCTCTAGTCGCACGACTGCTCGGACTCGACGACTCCGCACTCCTGCGTGCTGAGCAAGGCAGCACAGACCTGTCGGCGGGCACGATCCTCGGCGCGCTTTTCGAGCATCTTGCCGCCCTCAGCATCCACACCTACGCCGAGGCCGCCGAAGCCCGTGTGGGCCACCTACGTACGCGCAACAACGACCACGAAGTGGACCTGATCGTCCAGCACGCGGATGGCCGGATACTGGGCATCGAGGTCAAATTGGCCGACCGGGTCGAGGACGTCGACGTCAAGCACCTCCAATGGCTTCGCAATCGGATCGGAAAAGACTTGATCGATACCGTCGTCCTCTACGCCGGCCAGCATGCCTACCGTCGAAGCGACGACGTCGCCGTCGTCCCGCTGGCACTGTTCGGCCCGTGACCGCCGCGGGCGGCCGAGCGGCTCAGCCCGGCCGCAGCCAGCCGGAGATACCAGCGAGGAGGCCCTCGTCATGAGCACTCCGGAAGCCGACTGTCCCCTGTACCCGCCGCTACGCCCCCAGGTCACCGTCTTCGCCCACGACGTCGACCCGGCCGTCGCTGCGGTGATCGCCGTGTCGCAGCTGCCGTTGCCGGCAGCCGGATTGGGCTCAATCCGAGCGGCGGGCACGCTCGACGATCTCGCCCTCGTCGAGCGGAACTGTGTGGTGCGTCAGGCATCGGAACTGCGCCGGATCCTCGACGAACGATCCGGCGTCGCCGGCCTCCGCGACCCGATCCACGACCTTGACGGCCCCGCATGGACCGCCTGAGCCAAGTCGTAGTCCTTGATCAGAGTCGGGAAGTCACCGCAGCGGTGAAGGCGGTCGCGACCGAGTTCCAGCAAGGAAATCGAGCCAGGTTCGGCGGCAGTCGTTCCTGAAAGACGCGGCTCTGGCCTGCTTACCCGGGCTGACCTGGGAAGAAAGGTTTGGAGGTGACGGGAAGGTGGCTTCCGCGTGAATACCGGCGGCTGATTCCTCGTCTCTAAACTGAGTGGGTGCCGATCGTCCTGACTGTCCTGGACCGCGTGTGCTGGCGCGGCCGGCCGGTGGTCGGTCAGCGTCCGCAGGCGTTGCTGGCCGCCTTGGCCGTCGGCGACGGTCAGGCGGTGCCGAGCGACCGGCTGGCCGAGGCGATCTGGGGCGAGCACGGCCCGGGAAACGCCGGCAAGGCGCTGCAGGTCCTGATCTCGCGGACACGCGCCCAGTGCGGACCGGACGCGGTCGTTCGAGACGGCCACGGTTACCGGCTCGGCGTCCCCGCCGACCAGGTGGACGCGTTTCGGCTGCGCGACCTGACGGTGCGTGCGCGGAACCTGCTCGCGGCCGGTGACGTGCTCGTGGCACGTGAGGCGGCGACCGAGGCCACGGTACTGGCGGCGTCGCTGGCGACACCCCAGGACGGGGACGATCACCCGCTGGCGGAGCTCCGCCGCGGCGCCGAAGGGTACCGGGCCGAACTGGCCGGGTTGCTGGGTCGCGTGCTGAGCCTGACCGGAGAGCACGCGTCCGCGCTGCCGCGGCTAGGGGAGGCGTTCGACCGGGATCCGTGGGACGAGGCGGTGCTGGCCTGCCTGCTGCGAAGCGAGGCGGCGGTACGGGGCACAGGCGCGGCTCTCGACAGGTATGAGAGATACCGGGCCGGGCTTCGCGACCGACTCGGCGTCAACCCCGGCTCCGAGCTGGAGCGGGTGCACCGCGAACTGCTCCACCTCGACGAGCCGGTGCGCGCGGGCCTGCACTACGACGCGAGCTCGCTGGTCGGGCGCTCGGACGACCTCCGGCAGCTCAGCGCGCTCGTCAACTCCGCCCGCGTGGTCTCGATCGTCGGCCCGGGCGGGCTTGGTAAGACCAGGCTGGCCCATGTGCTCGGCCGGTCCATCCAACGGCCGGTGGTGCACTTCGTCGGCCTGGTGGGCGTCACCTCGCCGGAGGACCTTATCGGCGAGGTCGGCTCGGCGCTGGGGGTACGCGACTCGGTGCACGGCCGCCGGACGTTGACGCCCCAGCAGCTCGCCGACGTGCGCGGACGGATCGCCCAGCATCTCAGCGCGGCGCCCAGCCTGCTGATCCTCGACAACTGCGAGCATCTCGTCGACGCCGTGGCCGACCTGGTCGCGTTCCTCGTCGCCACCACCAGCGATCTGCGTGTGGTCACCACGTCGCGCGCGCCGTTGGCGATCAGCGCGGAACACGTCTATTCGCTGAGCGCGCTCGGTCACGCGGAGTCCGTCGAACTGTTCCGGCAGCGAGCCGTCGCGGCGCGGCCCGACGTCCAGCTGCCCGACGACGCGGTGACCGACATCGTGACCCGGCTGGACGGTCTCCCGCTGGCCATCGAGCTCGCCGCCGCCAAGGCGCGGGTGATGTCCGTGGAGGAGATCCGCCGACGGCTGGAGGACCGGTTCGCCCTGCTGCGCGGCGGCGTCAGGAACGCTCCGGACCGGCATCGCAC
>NZ_CAUVXO010000520.1:0-3606 GCF_963555865.1 Protofrankia sp. Cr1 | reverse complement strand
CCTGGCGCCGACGACTCGACCCCCCTGCTCGCGGTGACCCGTACCAACACGTCGACGGCCGGCATCCTCGCCCTCGGCCCGAACGACCTGCTCACCGCCTGGCGCTCCTGAAGCACGCGCCGGTTCAGGACACGCCCCAGCCCCGCGCCCGAACGCTTGTGGTTCAGGCCGCCGGGGCGACCGACACGTCGAGGGTGACCGCGTCGGCGTCGGCGTCGAACTCACTCGGATCGCCCTGCAAAGCAAAGGAAACCGCATCGAGGCATTCACTCTCCGCCTCCGCCCGCGTGGCTGTGCCGCCGCCGATGATGTGCAACGCCGGGACGCGGAAGTGCCAGTTGCCGGCTTCGTCATCGAAGAAGAACTCCGCACGCAGTCCGCTCATCGTCCCCGATCGCCCCTCTCCAGCCGCCTCAACTCATCCAAGGTGTACCCGAAGTGCCTGGCGACGTGCGCCATGGCGGGGCCACCGAGATCCACACCATCATGGTAGGCCCACACGCCCCGCCGATCACCCCTGACAAGAACACGATGGGAACCATTCCGTCGGACCTCGACCCATCCGTCGCGCTTCAGCGCCGCCAGGACTCGGGCTGCCTTGGCCAAGGCCGGCCTCCTCACCAGTGGAGATTGCTCCATCAAGCATGACCGGCACATCCGACAAAAATCCTGGAGATGTTGAGCGGCGATGACCGAAACGTGTGGTCCGTGTCGACCAGTGCCCGCCAATAGTTGCGGAGCGACAGAGGCGGCTCGCCCTTGGGGTTCTTGGCGTACGCCGCGTCGCGCTCCAGCAGACCGATCACATACCGACGGTGAGGCAGGGAAGCGGTGCCAGTCTCACCGCCACCGGCCAGCGGCGTCACGTCCACGCCTCCGGTCACGGCCGTCCCCCTGTTCCCCGGACCGGCCTCAGCGGCTCGCGGTCGAGGCTGAATGAGATCGGCGCGACTACGCAGTCTCCGATCCCCGAACTCACCGCGTGGACGTCCGCCGCATGCACGGTCTCGAACACGACGATCACGTCCGGGACCCACCGGCTGTCGCCGGCGAAGACGACGAGACACCGGCCCGGTCACTCCGACCGCACTGAAAGCGCTATTTGCAACTCTTCGCGGCAATGCAGAGGTAGTATTCCTCAACTTTTGCTACTCTCAAGATCAAGTCGAGGCCATCAACAAAGAGATCAGGTATGTCATCGGAATGAGCGACGCAGTAGATGATCGATCATCTTTGCGGCGTCTTTCTATCGCGCCTTTGGGTTTACCAGGAGCGTAGAGGAAGCATTCGAACAAGGAAGGGTAGCCTTGCGGCTAGTAGCCTTGCGGCTAGAGGGAATCACCGGATATGAGATCCCTGTACTGCTCTCCAAGTAGCGAGGAAAACCGGGGCGGGGTCGAACTGGCCGACAGCGCCACCGACGTCGAGGAGGTGCTTGCGCTGACCGCCCGCATCCTCAGACAGACCCTCCACGACGATGCGGCCCGCCCTGTCCTCGCGGCCATGATCACGGACGTCTTCCCATGGATTGAACTGCTTCCCGTCGACGAGCAGGCGGAGTGCGTCAGCACGCTCCTGCGCCGGCTGCAGGCAAGCGCCGAAGCCGGCGTGCTGGCGCCCTTCACCCAGCTCGCGCACGAGTGGAAGCAGACCGCCGCGATCCACGCGGATCCCGCCCTCACCGCAGACCTCAGCCGGCCGCTACCCGGCGACGGCCCCGTCCTACATCGACCGTCATAACCGGACGTGTCTGGTACTGCATCGACGACGAGAAACAACGCATCTGGATCAGCCGTGCCGGTCCAGGCCATTCACAAGCAACCGAATAGCGGTCCTGCGTGCTCCACTCGACCCGCCATCACTCAGCGCGTGCGTGCCCGCGGCCAGGGTGGCCAGGGTGGCCAGGCACGCTTGCTACAACTGTTTGAAGCGACTCGCAGCCAGGATCTGTCCCGAGCGTCGGCGCAGGTCAGCGGCTGGAGTCGATCAGATCGCGGTCGGACGGAGTTGCGTGATCGGTGTGGCCACGCCGCCCGGCACGTATCCCCCGGATACCGAGCCAGCCGACGGCGGTGCCGATCGTGAGCGAGACGGTGGTGAGCACCAGGTGCACCAGGAAGAACCCGGTCGGACCGTCGCTCCACGACCGGTCGTCGGCCCAGATGTTCTTCAGGAACGTCGGCCAGATCACCCACGACCAGACACCCACCGCGACCAGGAACCAGGCAGCCTTCTTCGACAGCGTCACCCCACCAGCCTCGCACCGCGCCGCGCTCACCGGTCCCTGAGGGGCCGATCCCACCGATGGTGACTTCTGCCCATACCCGAGCGCATCATCACGCTCGTAAGTCCACTTCGGATCTGTCGGCGCAGCCAACACTCGTGGTCCAGGCCGCCGGGGCGACCGACACATCGACCGTTACCACTGTTAGCGTACGAATTGCGACGATGAGAAACGGGGAGGGAACTGTGGCGACGGTGAACCAGTGGCTCCCGGCCGCCCCGGCCATCGTGAGTGTGTTCCGCTGAGATGGCTGCCGTCTCCCGCCGTCCGCTGCTGCTCGGCGCCGTCGTGGTGGTGGTCCTCGCGGTCGGTATCGCGATCGGGGCGCACCTGGGCGGTCCCGGCGCGCCCGCCCCGTCCCCGTCGCCGGTGGCGGCGGGCACACCCGCCGCCACCGGGGCGGGGTCGGTGTCGGCTGTCCCACCGGCGGCGATCCTTCCCCAGGTGGATCTCTCCGACGTGCGGTTCGCCAGCCTCTTCGGCCTGCAGCTGCCGGTCAGTGCGAGCGCCGGGCCGCACGACACCGCCGGCTACCTGGCGTCGGGCTACAGCCACACCCCGCTGGGCGCGCTGATCGCCGCGGTCAACATCCCGTACCGGGTCGGGGGGCCGTTCGGTTCGGCGATTTTCGAGCCGACGATCGCCCGGCAGGTCGTGGGGGCCGGCGCCGACCGGGACAGTCTGCTGGCCGTGTCGCGGCGGGACGCCGCCCGCAGCGGGGTGGGCGCCACTCCACCCCCGGACGTACTGATCACCGGGTCGGATATCGCGATCAACGGGTTCCGGTGGGAGAGCTACACCCCGGACGTGGCGATCGTGCATGTCGCCGGTTCCCAGCCCGATCCGAGCTCGGGACGGATCATCCGGATCGATCAGCGCACGGAGCTGCGCTGGTCCGACGGCGACTGGCGGTTTGTCGCCCCGCCAGGCGGGGATTTCGCGGCGACCGCCACGCCGATCGGTTCCGTGGACGGCTATCAGCTTTTCCGGCGGTCCTGATGGCGGCCTGCGGTCCCCTGACCTATATCTGTGCGGCCGGCGGCCCCGTCGGAGAGGTTTCGGCTGCAGCGTGGGCGCCGAGGTAGATGAAGCCGTAGGCCTCGTCGCGAAAGGGGATGCCGGCGGCCCGCAGGGCATCGTCCCAGTCGCCGGTGCACGCGGGGTCCGCGCCTTCGCTGCCGTGGTCGGCGGTCAGCAGGATGGCGGTGTCGTCGGTGAGTCCGCGCTCGTCGAGCAGGTCGAGAAAGACCCCTAGGCGCCGGTCCGCGTCGACCATCGATGCGCGGGCCTGCGGTGAGTACGGCCCGCCGCCGTGGTGTGCG
>NZ_CAUVXO010000519.1:2958-4037 GCF_963555865.1 Protofrankia sp. Cr1 | reverse complement strand
GGGCTCCCGCAGCACATAGCCGAAACCGCGCTGGGTGTGGATCAGCGGCGGCCCGTGCGGCGCGAGTTTGCGCCGCAGATAGCTCACGTACTGGTCGACGATGGTGTGGCCGCCGTCGAAGTCGTAGTTCCAGACCGCGTCAAGGATCTGGGCACGTGAGAGCACCCGGCGCGGGTTCGCCAGCAGATATCGCAGCAGCTTGAACTCGGTGGGCGACAGCTCGAGCGGATGACCGTCACGGGTCACCTCGTGGGTGTCCTCGTTCAGGACGAGATCGGCGAAGGCGAGCACCTGCGCGGTCAGTGGTAACTGGTCACGTCGCGCCCGCCGGAGCACTGCGCGCACCCGGGCCACCAGTTCGTCGATGGAAAAGGGCTTGGTCACGTAGTCGTCGCCGCCATAGGTCAGACCGGCGACCTTGTCGGCCTGACGATCACGGGCGGTCAGAAAGATCACCGGAGTTTCGATGCCCGCGTCACGCAGCCGGCGGCAGACCTCGAAGCCGTCGGTGTCGGGCAGCAACACGTCAAGCACCACGAGATCCGGTGCGGTCTCGGTGACAGCGGTAATCGCATCCCGGCCGGAAGCGGCGGTGACCACGTCGAAGCCGTGGAAACGCAAGGACATGCGCACAAGATCGACGATGTTCGCCTCATCATCCACAACCAGGACCCGCATCGGCTGCGGATCACGGTTCCCGTTGTCGCTCATGTGCCCCCCATCCCGCCTGCGTGTCGCGCAGGCCATAATCACACCAACCGGACATGTGAGTTCCATTCGAGCCGAACCGTCTGTTCGCACATCCAACTCTCACAAACACCGGGCAGGCTCCGGAGATGCAAGGCCCCCCAGCCGTCCCCGCCCGAAGAGGTGTCGAACAACGATGAACCGTCATCACGCCAGTCGCTCCCGGATGGCCACCGTGATCCTCGCCGGCGTCGCGGTTCTTCCGCTGGCAGCGTGCCAGGCCGGTGCCCATACCGTCCGCACGACCGCGGCCACGGCAACCACGCAGGCGTCCACCTCCTCGTCATCGCAGGTGACGACCACAGCCACGTCCGTAACCGCACCCGTGACCG
>NZ_CAUVXO010000519.1:0-2529 GCF_963555865.1 Protofrankia sp. Cr1 | reverse complement strand
CGCGGATACACCGTCGCCGAGACCGTGCGGGTCGCCGCCTACCACGGCCCCGGGTCCTACCCGGCCCTGGTCACCGTTTCGGTCAGCTCATCCGCCGAAGGCGCGTACGCGGTGGACGCCATCGCAACCACCGCCGCGATCACGTCCACAGGCGGTTCGCTGTCATTCAGCGGACAGACCTCAGCGGGCCGCACCCTGGCCGGCTCGATCAGCTGGGCCTGCTCCGCATAGGGGGGCCAAAGGCGATGCGATCGTGGTTCTGTCGCATCGCCGGAGGCCGAAGTTTTCGAATAACCGCAGGGCCAAAGGCGATGCGATCGTGGTTCTGTCGCATCGCCGGAGGCCGAAGTTTTCGAATAACCACAGGGCCAAAGGCGATGCGATCGTGGTTCTGCCCCCTCACCGGCGGGTCGCCGTCGCCGTCGCTGCCAGTGCTGTCGGTCTTGCCGTCCGGGGCGCCGTCCCCGGCGGCAATACCACGCCACTCGCCGCGGGGGCAGTGCGCGCATCGACGCTCACCAACGTCACACTGACGACCGTGGGAGACGACTCGTCCGGTCTCGTCCTGGTCGTCGAGGACGAGCGCCATATCGCCGACCTCATCCGGCTGTATCTGGCCCGTGACGGGTTCGGTGCGCATGTCTGCGCCGACGGCGCGGACGGACTGGCCGCGGCCAGGCTGCTGGCGCCGGTAGCGATCATTCTCGACATCCGCCTGCCCGGGATGAACGGCCTGGACATCATCCGGACGTTGCGGCGCGAGGAGAACTGGATCCCCGTACTCATCGTGACGGCACGCGACGACGAAGCGGACCGGATCCTGGGTCTGGAACTGGGCGCGGACGACTACGTCACCAAGCCCTTCTCCCCGCGCGAACTCGTCACCCGACTGCGAACGGTGCTACGCCGCACGGCCGGCGCACCCGACATCTCCCAGACCCTGCGGGCCGGCACGGTTGTGATGGACCTCGGCCGCCGCCGCGTGCTGGCCGACGGCCGGGATGTCGTCCTCACGGCGACAGAGTTCGACCTGCTGTCCACTCTGCTGCGGCGGCCCGGTCTGGTCCACTCCCGTGAACGGCTGCTGTCACAGGTGTGGGGATATTCGGCGGCGGCGGGCACCCGGACCGTCGATGTCCACGTCGCCCAGGTCCGCGCCAAGCTCGGCGACGCAAGTCCGATCCGGACGGTGCGCGGTGTCGGTTATACCGCCGACGCCTGAGCCCCGCACCAGGCGTTGGCTTTGGCTTCGGCTTCGGCTTCGCTCCAGGCCCCGGCCCCGCAGCGGACTTGCGCTACGAGCGGCCCTGCTGGCCACCGCCGTAGCCACGCTCACGGTCGTCCTCACGGGAGTGATCTTCCTGAGGTTGATCGGCGGAGCCGCCGACGACCAGGCCCGGCGGGCGTTGGGACGACAGGCTGACCTCGTCGCGCAGTTCTACGATCGCCCGGCGAAGACCGTTGAATTCAGGCCGGGCGTGGGCCGGATGCTTGTGGCCCAGCAGATCACCGTCATCCGCCTCGACGGCGACGGAATCGTGACCTCAAGCTGGGGACCGCGTGGCGCCGGGCGGGCCGAGTTGTCGGGCGAGGTCCTGGCCAGACTGAGCGCCGGTGATCCGGTCGGACGGGCCGCCACGGTCACGGGACGCCGGGTGAACATCGCCGCCCGACCATTGACCGACGGGGGCGCGGTAGCCCTGGTGCAACCGGCATCCCAGGGTCGGGAACTCAGCGTACCCGTCTCGCGCCGGCTCGCGATCGCGCTCGTTGTCGCACTGTGCGCCGCGACCGCGATGGGCCTGCTGCTCGCCCGCCGGCTCGCGCGTCCCCTGCGGGCCATGGCCGGCGCGGCGCACGAACTGGCGGCTGGCCGCCGCGACGTCCGGGTCGAGGTTTACGGGCCTGCGGAGATAGCCGACGTGGGCGAGGCCCTCAACCACCTCATCGCCGCCCTGGCGATCAGCGAGGAACGGCAGCGTGAATTCCTGCTTTCCGTTTCGCACGAGCTGCGCACACCGTTGACCGCGATCCGCGGCTTTGCCGAGGCCCTGGTGGATGAGGTCACGCCGGCTGACTCGGTGGCGGCGACCGGCCGCGTGCTGCTCGCCGAGGCCCTGCGGCTCGACCGCCTGGTCCGCGACCTTCTCGATCTGGCCCGCCTGGGTGCCGATGACTTCCGCATCGATCTGGACACCGTCGACCTGAGCGCGGTCGTCAGCGCCGCCGCGCAGGTCTGGGAGCGGCGGTGCGCGGCCGAAGGGGTCGAGCTGCGGATGGAGATCCCGAGCGGGCCGCTCGATGCCGTAACCGACGCGGCCCGGTGCCGGCAGATCATCGACGGTCTGGCCGAGAACGCGCTACGGGTCGTACCAGCCGGCGCACCGATCGTTTTCGCCCTCCGCAAGGAAGGTGCGCACATTGTCATAGAGGTCCGCGACGGCGGGCCCGGCCTCACGCCCGAGGATCTCGCCGTCGCCTTCGACCGGTCCGTGCTCTACGAGCGCTACCGGGGTATCCGCCCGGTTT
>NZ_CAUVXO010000518.1:0-3617 GCF_963555865.1 Protofrankia sp. Cr1 | reverse complement strand
TTCTCCGGCCGACCGGCATCCGCGGTCGTCTCGAGCTCGGGTGCCGGCTCGGGCTCGGGTGCCGGCTCGGGCTCGGGTGCCGGCTCGGGCTCGGGTGCCGGTTCGGGTTCGGGCGCCGGTTCGGGTTCGGACGCGCAGTTGTCGGCGCTGTCCGCGGGCATGGTCGCCGCCGCGTCCGGGGCGTGTGGGGCGGGGTCGCCGGGCAGCGACGCCACATCCCCGCCGACGTCGGGGTCGGGGTCATCGGTGGTGGTGTCGGGCTTCTCCGCCGCGACCGACACGACCGGCTCGTCGGCGTCCGAGGGGGCCGTCGACGCATCCGCGGGCCCACCGACCACCGGCGTGTCCTCGGCGGCCGGTAGGCCCGGCCCGGCGGTGTCAGCCCGGGAGGCACCGCCGCCGGCCGGGATGGGACCGGCTGGCTCGCCGCGGGTGTCCGCCGGATCCGGGTCTCCGGCCGCCCGCAGCGCCCACCGGTCCGGGGCGGGCCGCTTCCCGGTCCGCTCACCCCGATACCGGCGCACCTGCCCGGCGGTTTCCCACGCGGTCAGCGTCGCGGCCACCGCCGAGCGGGACATCCCCGTGCCCACGGCCAGTTCCACCACGGTCAGCGGCCCGTCCGCAGCCGTCAGCACGCCGAGCACCGCCTCCTTCACCGACATTTTCGTCCCCGCCCCGACAGTATTTTCGACGGTGGTAGTCATAGCGGCGTTCTCCTTTCCGATCCCGCGGATTGTTCCGCGGCCCGCTTCAGGAGTACCTCTGCACACCCCCATCCAGCCAGCCCCACAGGGAAGTGACCTGAATCTCTTCACCTGTTTCAAGACTCTTTCCCAAACCCATTGCCACACCGGAAACGATCAAGTTATCTTCACAGCGCCCAATACACCCCGACAACTCCGATCGTGGCACCGATATCGGACCGGGACCGCGCCGACCCGATGGAATACCGGGCGTGGCCAATCATGCGGAGGTGAGCAGACGTGGCCAGCATTAACATCCCCACGGCGGAGGAAAAGGAGACGCGCACGGCGCACGTTCTCGACCTACTCGGTCGCAGCCTCCGACACGTGCACGAATTCCTGACCCGGGTCGGTTTCACCCCCGACCAGCCTCCCTGGCCCACCGGCCCGCTCACCGGCACCGGTGCGCTCGCCGCGGCCCGGAACCAGGTCGGGATCGTCGCCGGCTACCTCGCCGACGGCGGGTGCGGTGCCCACCGGATGGAGGACGAACTCCACGCGCACTGCGCGCGGGCATGGCTCGACCTGTCCACCCACGCCCTGTACTACACCGACGGCCAGCCCGGGATCGACGCGCCCACCCTGGCCCGCGACGTCCACCAGCTCGACGGCTACCTCGCGTTCTGGTCCCAGCCCCGAATCCTCCCGGGCGGAGTGCGGGTCGACTACCGCCAGCCCCGCCGACGCCGGACCAGCCCCCGGCCACCCGCCCCGCGACCGAAAGAAGGCACCCTCATCATGCCCATCGCCCCTGCCACCGGTGACGACGATCCCGGCACGCACCCCGTCACCGCCGAGGATGTCATCGACCTCCTCCTCGATGCCGGTTTCACCCGCGCGGACCCACCGGTGAGTTTCACCGCCGGGAATATTCACGTGACACTCGACCACCAACGGCATATCACCGTGTCCCATCGCCATCTGTCTGATCTCCAGCCCGGCTGGGAGGCCCGCTTCTCCCCGGACACCCCACAGGTCCTCGTCGTCGCCGCGCTCCGGGTCGCCGGCGTCACCATCCCCTGACCGGCATCAATCCGCGCACCATTCCTTCCCCGCGTCCGGGCGCCGCTCCGCTCCGCTGGAGAGGTACACATGAGTCTGGAGAAATACACATGAGTCGAAGACTGGCTCAAAGCCGCCATAGACAGGGACCTCATCCGGATTGTCGAGAAGGTACCCCACGACCCCGTACACTCTGAACTCGATGATCTCCAGGACATCTGCCGGCACTACGGCCTTGATTTCGCCAGCATGCTCCGCCGATATATCGAGCCGTCCAACCTCGCACATATGATCATCGTGATCATGGACAGACCGATCTGATCTCTGCATGCCGGCCCGACCCAACCCCACCAGTTGATCATGCGACCGCGGTAGGAAACACCCCGGCTGCACTGCGGCCGACGGCCGCCGCGTCGTCGCCGGTGCTGGGCGGTACGGGCGGTCAGGTGGTGGGTGGGGTGAAGGTCGGGGTGGTCTCGTCCGAGCCGCGCCACAGGTAGGCGGTCAACCGCCGGCCATGTTCGCGTTCGTCCGCGGGGTTGGTGGGCAGCGGCCAGCGGAGCTGGGTGTAGAGGACGGTGCGGTGCTGGTCGTAGGCGGCCTCGATCAAGTCACCGAACACCTGCGCCCGGGCCGGAACGACCAGCGTGACCGTGGCGACGGCGACGGCCAGGCCGGCGGGGAGGGCCAGCCAGGTCCACGGGGTGAACCCGCAGAACAGCAGCCCCCACAGGGCGCTGGTGACCGCACTGTCGAGGGCGGCGCGGGCGGCGAGCAGATCGGCGCGGGTGGTCTCGGGCAGGGCGGGCCACAACCGCGGCCACATGATCACCGTGTCGAGGCCGTACTTGTCGACCGGGCGGCGTTCCGCGGCGCGCAGGATGTTCCCGATCGGGGTGGGCAGAAAGTAGCCAGCTGCGGCGGGCCGACGCCGGCGGCGGCGTTCCAGCCGGGTGTAGCCGGCCAGGTCGTCGACGGTGGGGGTAGCCGGGGGGTGGACCCGGGTGTAGGCGGCTTGCCAGACGGTGGTGTCGGTGGCGGCGCGGGCGGCGAGCCAGCCGGCGAGGCGACGCCGGGCCAGGTTGGTCCAGGCGGGCCAGTAGCCTTCCAGCAGCCGCAGCGTCGGGGTCGCGGCCCGGTGGACGACCAGGCCGGAGGCGGCCACCGCCAGCAGCACGGTGACGATGACCGTGAGCTGGACTGTGGGGGTCTGCCGGTCCAGCCAGCCGAGCTGGCCGGTCAGGGTGTGTAGGCCGCCGCGGTGCCAGGTCCAGGCGACGAGCCCGCCCAGCCAGTAGATCAGCGTCGGGATGGAAACGGCGGCCCACCGGTCGGCGAGTTTCCCGCCGACCGCCTCCCAAAACGCGGTCAGCACGGTTAGCCGTGGACCAGTGGGATGTGGTGGGTGGGGCAGTCCTCGATGGGGGTGCCCACGTCGGGCCGGTACCAGGTGTAGTCGCCGTGCGGGCAGGTGTAGCGGGCGGCGGCGATCGGGCCGGGGTCGCCGGCCGGGGTGGCCCGTCCGCCGGTCTGGCGGTGCAGGTAGCGGGGCTGGTGGTAGGGCGGCCGGAAGTGCGGGGTGTCGGTGAGGACCGCGGTGAGGAACCAGGCGGTGTCGTCGTTGCCCGCAAGCAGGGTTTGGAGTCGGTCGGTGGCCGTCGGGTCGGCAGTGGTGAGCTGGTCGGCGGTGGTGAGCTGGTCGGCGAGAGCACGGTCCAGCCGGGTGGCGGTGGCCGGGTCGAGCAGGCGGGGCAGGTAGGGACGGATCGCCCGCGCCGCCTCCCGGATCCCGTCTGGATCTGCCGGGTGGTCGTCTGGGCCCATCGGTTCCCTCCCTGCGCGGTCCGGTGCCTTTCGGAAATCTTCGCTACC
>NZ_CAUVXO010000517.1:2106-3915 GCF_963555865.1 Protofrankia sp. Cr1 | reverse complement strand
GGCACGCCGAAAGGGGCATTATGCGTAGCTGCGCATAACCCGCCTTGCGGAACCCCGCTCAGCGTCGCGTTCCAGACCCAATCCTCCAGGTATCCGGCTGTGAGCATGTTACGCATCAGCCGCAGGAACCTGCCGTCGTGGATCGTCTCGCCCAGCGTCGAGAGCATGATCTGGTGATCGAAACTCCCGAAACAGGCTTTGATGTCACCTTCCACGACCCACTCGTACGTGCGGGACGCGAAATGGTGCACCTCCGCCACCGCGTCGTGAGCCCGGCGGTTCGGACGGAACCCGTAGGAACACGGAAGAAAATCCGCCTCGAAAATAGGCTCCAACACCAGCTTCAACGACGCCTGCGCCACCCGGTCACGAACGGTTGCGACCCCGAGGTAGCGGACCTTCCCGCCCGCCTTGGGGATCGCGCGCCGCCGCGCCGGCAGGGGCTGGAAGGTGCGGGACTTCAGATCTTCCCGCAGTTCCGCGAGGAACTCCTCCATCCCACGCACGGACTCGATGTAGCGGGCGGTTTCGCCGTCCACCCCGGCCGTGCGCGCGCCCTTGTTGTTCCGGACCCGGTCCCAGGCGACCAGCAGGAAGCCTGGGTCCGCGACGAGGTTGAACAGGTCGTCGAACCTGCGACGAGGGTCGTCACCGGCCCAACGGTGCAGCTTGGCCTGGATCTCCAGTACCCGGCGTTCCGCCTCAAGTAGAGCGGCCGCCGGTTCGTCGGTGTTCACCGACGACCTCCTGGTGTTCCAGCACGTCCACCGCCGACTTGCTGGCCCCCTTCGCCATGCGCGGGCCTCTCGCCCGCTCGGACTACTACGGGACCTCCGCCCCGTCCCGCGCCTTCGACAGACGACGTGTCTATCCCGTTACTCGGGGTGGCTCCCGGGAAAAGGGAACGACACGGGACGGTTCCCGTGTTCACTGAGAATCGATCGACCAGTCCGGCATCCAGCTTTGCCCCGGCAGCATCGCCACGGCTACGCCGCAGGCTTTCACCGTGACCTCCCCACCGACACGCCAAGTCAGCTACGGAGTCGGCCCGCCCACCAGGCGGACCGTGCACTGCACCCCGGCCTGTATCCGCCAGATTTAAGCCGGTGCCACGCTTACGGAGCTTTACCACTGGTTCCTCTCGTACACCCTCTGGTCTCGCTCGCCGGACCCGGCCCGTCTGGCAGTCCCGAACAGTCCCGGCTTTGTCAGCGCTGCTTCCCGCCCTCCCCGGCGTCTCCCGGGTCAGACTGCGCTCAGCTCCCACCGGACTGCTGCGACAGCCCAGCGAGGAAGTCTCGCACCTCCTTCGATCCTCAGCGCCTCACGGCGCACAGGCGCCTCGTGGCGCACGAAGACCTCGATCCAGGCCCGTTGCCGCTGCCACCCCACCCTGCCCCCGGGCAAGGCCCGCGCGATGCGCGTCAACCACACCTACGGCCGCGGCGGAGCCGTCGCCTACCTGGCCGGGTGGGACGTCCACCGCGCCCAGGTCTTCGGCCGCTGCGAACCGACGACCGGCATCGTTCCGTTCATGAACCTGGTCGCCCAGGTCATGACCCAACAGCCCTACGCCAGCGCGAAACGGGTCTTCTGGGTCGTCGACAACGGCTCCTCCCACCGCGGCAAAGCCGCGATCACACGCCTGACCACGGCGTTCCCGAACGCGGTCATGGTCCACACCCCTGTCCACGCCTCCTGGCTCAACCAGGTGGAGACCTTCTTCTCCGTCGTCCAGCGCAAGGTCGTCTCACCCAACGACTTCACCGACCTCACCCAGGTCCAAGACCGGCTCCGAGCATTCGAAGA
>NZ_CAUVXO010000517.1:0-1816 GCF_963555865.1 Protofrankia sp. Cr1 | reverse complement strand
CACACACCCGACCGACAGGAAAAATCCTCCACCCCACAGGCAGCCTGATCAACCCCCGAAGGACTTACGAGCCAGACCACTTAGTGGTCCAGTTGTTCGAGGCGGCTGGTGAGGAAGTCGCGTTCGACGGCGTTCTCGCTGAGCAGCAGCGCTTCGGAGTAGGCCAGGCGGGCCTCGCCGGTGCGGCCGAGGCGGCGCAGGAAGTCGGCGCGGGAGGCGGCCAGGTAGCTGTAGGAGGCCAGGACCGGCTCGCTGGCCAGGGCGTCGAGGGCGTCGAGGCCGGCCTGGGGGCCGTCGGCGAAGCCGACCGCCACGGCCCGGTTCAGGGCGACCACCGGGGATGGCCAGATGGCCGCGAGCAGGTCATAAAGCCCGACGATCTCGGCCCAGTCGGTGGCGGCCCAGTCGGGGGCCTCGGCGTGGACGGCGGCGATGGCGGCCATCAGGGCGAAGCGGCCCGGGGGCCGGCGGGCCAGCGCCTCGCGCACCAGGGAGATTCCCTCGGCGATGGCGGGGCGGTCCCATAGGGTGCGGTCCTGGTCGGCCAGGAGCACCAGGGAGCCGTCGCCTCCGACCCGGGCCGGGCGGCGGGCGTCGGTGAGGACGATCAGGGCCAGCAGCCCGGCGACATCGGCGTCGTCGGGCAGCAGCGCACGCAGCATCCGGGCCAGGTCCAGCGAGCGTTCGACCAGGTCCCGGCGCATCAGGTCGGCGCCGGCGGGGGCGGTGTGGCCGGTGCTGAACAGCAGGTGGACAACTGTCAGCACGGCATCGACCCGGGCGGGCAGCTCGCCGGCCGGCGGGACCCGGTAGGGGATCCGGGCGGTGGTGATCTTCTTCTTGGCTCGGGTGATCCGGGCCGCCATCGTCGGCTCGCTCACCAGGAACGCCCGGGCCACCTCGGCGGTGGTCAGCCCGCACAGCAGCCGCAGGGTAAGCGCCACCCGGGCTTCGGGGGCGATCGCCGGGTGGCAGCAGGTGAAGATAAGCCGCAGCCGGTCGTCGGTGACCTCCGGCAGGACGGCCTCGGCCGGGCCCGCGGTCTCGGCCTGCGCGGCGAGCAGCGGCAGGGACCGCTGCTGGGTCGAGTGGCGGCGCAGCAGGTCGATGGCGCGGCGCCGGGCCACTGTGGTCAGCCATGCGCCGGGCCTGGCGGGGACGCCGGCCTGCGGCCAGGTGGCCAGCGCCCGGGCGTAGGCGTCCTGCACGCAGTCCTCGGCCAAGTCGATGTCGCCGGTCACGCGCACCGTGGCGGCCAGCACATACGCCCACTCGCGGCGGTGCGCGTCGGCGACCGCCGCCTCAACAAATGCGTCCACTGGGCGGCCTCCCTTCCCTCAGCCGAACGTCCTGACCGGCCGGACCTCGACCCCGCCGAAGGGGGCCGGGACCTGCCGGGCCAGCGCGAGAGCCTCGTCCAGGTCGGCGGCCTCGATCAGGTAGTAGCCGCCGAGGGCCTCCTTGGTCTCCGCGAACGCCCCGTCGGTGATCACGAAGCTGCCCGAAGAATCCCGGCGCAGCGAGGTGGCCGTGGCCGCCGGCTCCAGCGGCTCCCCGCCATGAACTACCGCCCTGTTCGCCTCCGTGAACATGCGATGGTCCCCCAGGACCTGGTTCAGCACCTCGGGGCCAGCGCTCGCCCAGGCCGCCTCATCCTCATAGATCAAGATCAGGTACTTCGCCATGACAGGCTCCTCTCTGCAGGCCGCCCGCAGGCGGCCTTTCTCACCACGACGCGCGGCCCGCGCCCGGATCGACACGCCGGAGCCAGATTCTGCTCCGCCGTCGCGTCCCGGGTCACGGTCCCGGGCCGCCC
>NZ_CAUVXO010000516.1:3341-3826 GCF_963555865.1 Protofrankia sp. Cr1 | reverse complement strand
CGAGCCTCCCCGAGGGCACACGACTCGGGTTCCCTGTGTTGCGCGAGGCAGTACCACATCGCCGCTGTGGAACCATCGTCATTGCAGGGAGTCACCAGTCGGCGGGGGTGCCGAAGACCTGCGTCCAGTAGATGCCGTAGCTGCCACCACGGGCAAAGCCGACACCGATCTGGGTGAACTCCCCGTTGAGGATGTTCGTGCGGTGGCCGGGGCTGTGCATCCAGCCGTCCATCACCTCGGCCGGGCTCTGCTGGCCCGCGGCGACGTTCTCACCCAACGCGCGGTAGCGGTAGCCGGCGGCGGTACCGCGGTCGGACATCGTCCGCCCGTCCAGGCTGACGTGGTCCATGTAGCTGTTCGCCGCCATGTCCTCGCTGTGCCGTTGCGCGGCCAGGGTCAGGCGTGGTTCGAGGGTCAACGGCCCGGCACCGACCCTGGCCCGTTCGGCGTTCACCAACGCGACCACCTCTGTGACCATGGCCGGC
>NZ_CAUVXO010000516.1:0-3142 GCF_963555865.1 Protofrankia sp. Cr1 | reverse complement strand
CCCGCCGGTCCCGCCGGTCCCCCGAGGCGCTGACCCGGCACCGGCATCGGCGCTGCGCCGTCGTCAGCCACGTCCACACCGAAGTCGCGAGCGAGCCCGGCCAGGCCGTCGGCATAGCCCTGCCCAAGCGCGCGGACCTTCCACTCGCTGCCACGCCGGTAGATCTCGGCAAGTAGGAGCACGGTCTCGGTGCGTGGCGCAGGCGGGGTGAAGCGCACGAGCGGAGCCCCGTCGCGGCCACGGATGTCCAGCACCGGTGGTGGCAGCTGCCCGAGCGCCAGCGCGGTGTCGGCGGGGCTGACGACAACGACCACCCGGCTCGCCCCCTGCCGCAGCCGGCCCGGGTCGATGTCCACGGTGTCACCGTTGCACCGTGCACCGGGCGCGGACGGCTGGTTGTAGAAGACGAAGTCCTGGTCGGTTGTGACTTTCCCATCGGCACCCGTGATGAGGACCGAAAGGTCGAAGGGGCCGGGCACCCGTACCGACAGGACACCACCAGGCAACGACCGGTTGGCACCGGCGACCAGCTCGATCATCATGACTCCGGGGCGTGTCGTCGGGCATCGTTGTGTGTCACCTGTGCGTGGCGCCGTCAGGTCTCGGGTGTACGGGTCGAGCCCGGGACGTAAAGTTACGTTCTGGCCACGCCATCGGATGTTATTGTGCCCGGCATGGCCGAGACGGTGTCCCCCTCACGGGGATCTTCCTCCTCCCCCGATACTCCCACCGCACTCGACGGGACACCGTCGCAAGCCTCGCGCCCGGTGCGGGTACCGCCCGTACCGCAGCTGCCAGCTGCCCCACCCGCGCCGGTGGCCGGCACCTCGATCGGCCGATCGATCAAACTGTTCCAGGCCTGCCGCCGCGAGCAGGTCGACCCCGCGGGCTTCTACTCGCTGCTCGCCGCGGACTCGGTGCACCAGCTCAGCCGGTTCACGTCGCTGGCCGGCTCGGTGGTACTGGACGTCGGCGGCGGCCCCGGCTATTTCCGCGCCGCCTTCCAGCGGGCGGGCGCCCGGTACTTCTGGGTTGAACCGGATATTTCAGAGCTGAGCGCCGGGGGCATCGTCGAGCCGGGGCGGGTACTGGGCAGCGCGCTGGACATGCCGTTCGCCACCGCCTCGGTGGACATCTGCTATTCCTCGAACGTCCTTGAACACGTCCCCGACCCATGGCGGATGTGTGCGGAAATGGTGCGGGTGACCCGTCCCGGCGGCGTGATCTTCCTGAGCTTCACCAACTGGCTGTCGCCGTGGGGCGGACACGAGACCTCACCATGGCACTACCTGGGTGGCCACCGGGCGGCGCTGCGGTACGAGCGCCGCACCGGTGTCGCACCCAAGAACCGCTACGGCACCAGCCTGTTCCCGGTATCGGTCGCGGACGCCCTGGCCTGGGCGAACGGCCGGTCCGACGTCCAGGTCATCGAGGCCATGCCGCGATACCTGCCGACCTGGGCAAAGCCGATCCTTCGGATTCCCGGCGTACGGGAAGTTCTCACCTGGAACCTGGCGATGGTCTTCCGTAAGCGTTGACGATCAGCGCTGGACTGCTTGAGACGGCGCTGCGCTGCCTGCGCTGTACAGTTGCCCGACCTCGGCCGCGGAAAGGGCACGGTCGAAGATGTGCACCTCATCGACGGTTCCCGGCCAGAAGTCGACCGGTCGGCCGTTGTAGGTTGCCCTGCCGATGACCGTGTGACCGGCGGCTTTCTCCCCCAGGCACACCGAGGCGACCCCCGCCTTCGCTCCGTCGACGTAGAGCGTCATGGTTCCGCCCGCCGCGTCCCGCACGCCCGTGAGGTGGTACCACTGGCCGACCACGGGCGTGGGGCCGAGAGCTCGGACGCCCGCGTCGCTGAAGGCGAACCGGTTGTCGACCGCGGAATACTGCAGATAGAACGCGCTGTTCGGGTCACCATCCTGGCTGACCGCCGTAGCGAACGAGCCGAGCCGGTCAATCTTCACCCAGGCGGACACACTGTAGTTGCCGGTCGTATCGACGATCGAGGTACCGGTGTCGACGAACTGGTTCGAACCGTTGAATGCCGGCGCCGACCCGGCATGCCCACCCGTCCACGCCGGACCGCCTACCAGGGTCGCCTCATGGCCACCCAGCGCGTCCCTGGTAACCGTGCCGTTGCCCTCGTCGAACCGGTAGAAGCTCACACCGTCGAGCCCGGCCGTGCCCGGCGGATAGCTGATCAGATCGTCCTCCACCGAAACCGACGCGTCGATCAGTGACCGGTTGGCCTTGCGTACCGATGCCGCATCGGCTTTGAGCACCGCGCGGTCATAGGTGTAAAGCCCGTTGATTTCGTTCTCCACATCACTGATCTGCGTATACACAGAGCCGGACAGGCCACACCGTTTCTCCATCGCCAGAAGTCTGTCGGACAGCTCCACGTAACGTCGGGTCACAGCGGCCGCATCGGGCTCGAGTTCATTGGCAAAGGCCTTTGCCGGGTCGTACAGATGGCCGTCGACCTTCAGCCCGAGCCCACCGAACTCGCCGTCCACGCTCGCCCTGTTTCCCTGCTGGACAGGCCCGCCCGGGCCGACGTAGGTGTGGTTGTCGTATACGTCACCTTCGCCACTGTCCGGGATGGACGCGCAGCAGTTCACGCCGCTGTCCGCGTCGACCAGCCGGCTGGAGTCCCAGGACCTGACCAGGTCGGCGACGCGTTTCGGTTCGTACTCACCCCAGCCCTCGTTGAACGGCACCCACATGACGATCGACGGATGCCCGCGGTGGGCGTCGACCAGCGCACGCAGTTCGGACTCGAACTGATATCTGGCGCCATCGGGCGGGGCGTGTCCGCCGAACATCGCGGGCATGTCCTGCCAGACCAGCAGACCGAGTTTGTCGGCCCAGTAGTACCAACGGTCGGATTCAACCTTGGCATGCTTGCGGACCATGTTGAAGCCGAGCTGCTTGTGCGCCTCGAGGTCGGAGCGCAGCGCCTCGTCGGTGGGAGCAGTATAAAGGCCATCCGGCCAGAATCCCTGGTCGAGAGTGCCGACCTGCATCACGAACCTACCGTTCAGCAGCATCCGGGTCCTGCCGTCACGACCGCCACCCAGGGATATCGAACGCATTCCGAAGTACGAGCCGACCTCGTCGACAGCATTGTTTCCAA
>NZ_CAUVXO010000515.1:2694-3781 GCF_963555865.1 Protofrankia sp. Cr1 | reverse complement strand
TGACACATCGCCGTTGACTCGGCCCCACAGCGGCCCTGGGCCGTACCGCCTCACCGGGCCGGGCCTTCGCGTGCCGTCGCGGGGGGCACCCCGCCCCGTAGGGCGGCCCTGGCAGGATTGTGGGTTGCGACACACATGATCGAACCAAGGCCGTGAGGATGAGTGTGCCCGATCACGCGTTACCCGTTGACCCCGGGGGCGAGCTGGCGGTGTTCCTCCGTGGCCTACGCGGTTGCTTCACCCGCCGCGGGGATGCCCTGTTCGAGGTGGGCGACGCGGTGCTCTGCGCCCAGGGGCCGGTCCGTTCGGTCGCGGAACAGTCACTGGAACCGGAGTTCGCCCGCGGGCACGGCAGCCCCTACGATGCGCTGGCCCGTGGGGCCGTATCGTTGAAGCTGTAGGTACCCGATCTGGTCGCGGCCATCATCAAGGCTCGCGACGCCGCCCTCGGCCGTTGACACGTTCGACACACCGCTCGACAAAGTTGCCGACCGGGTCAGGCGCGTTCCTCAAGCCGATACAACCAGGCGTCGGCATGTGGGCACCGCCTGCGTAGTTCGGCGAGTCCGAGATCGATGACGGCGAGCGGACCGTCGAGTGTTTTGTCAAATGCCGGATAGATGTCACGGATTCGCTTGGAAGGAGCGGTGGTGACGCCATTATCAACCAGTTCCGGCCCGCCGTGGTCATCAACAATTCTTGCGAGCCGGCGGGCGACCCGACTGTCTCCGACGAGATCACCGAGCTGAGGCGCAGCCGCGAGAACCCAGGATTCGATCTCGTGCAGCACGACATGGGGGACGAAGCGTGGATCCCCAATTTTACGTTCGATCTCAGTCTCCACGTATGTCACCCCCTCATGGGCAGATGCATCTGGTCGGGTCGACATGCCCGGCGCGTCCTGCGGTAAGCCGTAGTAGTCGATCATTGTGGTTACGACGTCGATGGTGGGGTCCTGAAGAACCCGCCGGATCTCGTTTTCCAGGCGGTTCCAGGAGGTTACTCCGCCGCGTTTCGCTGGTCCGCTCGCCATTCGTCTGGTGGTAATGATTGATTTCCGTACATGGAAGCCCGCAGCTACCAGAAA
>NZ_CAUVXO010000515.1:0-2548 GCF_963555865.1 Protofrankia sp. Cr1 | reverse complement strand
CGGCTCGAGCACCTGGTCGATGATGACGAACTCGGTGTGTCCCTCGGCGAGAAGGTAGAGAGATCGCATCCGATCAGCCCTGCTCGCTACCTGGCACGCCGCCGAGCAGGTTCTTACGCCACAGGTCTCCAAGCGAATAGTCGTCCAGCCAGGCTGTGAGCCGGTTCGGGTCCGGCCGGTGGAAGGTCGACGCGCCATCCTCGCGCTCGACGATTATGATCTCATCGAGATTGAACTGGTCGATCAGCGGGACTGACTGGGTGGCGACGACAACCTGGCTGAATGTGCTGACAGCTTGGAGCATCCCGGCGAGCTGGACCAGGCGAAGGGGTGGAGGCCGAGTTCCGGTTCGTCGAGGACGACGATGAGTGGTGGTTCCGGCTGCAACAGCAACGTAGCCAGGCAGACGAACCGAAGTGTTCCGTCCGAGAATGCCTCGGGGCCAAGGACCTTATCGAGTCCCACCTGACGCCATCGTAGCCGCACGCCTTGCTTTTCCTGCACAAGTACAAAGTCGCGGAAGAAAGGAGCTACCTGGCGGATCGCGCGTACGATGCGCTGGTAGGCACGCTGCCTGGAAACTGACAGGCCTAGTAGGAAGGCCGCCAGATTGGCCGCGTCTGGGGCGAGCGTGACGTTGTCCGCGGAGTCGGCGAACAGCTTGACCGGCGCGGTACGGCTTGTGTCATGGAAGTGGTAGACACGGCAGCTGCCGAGCAGCTTGACCACGTGACCCGCGGTCGGCTGTTCGCCGTGGACCTCGATGTCCTCGTGGAGAAGGGTCTCTCGATGCCCCCGACCGAGGTGGCGCGTGAAGGGATGGTCCGTTGCCGAGTCGGCGGAGGAGATCGTCTCGCTGTCGAAGACGAAGTCGTCCCGCGCGCCTGGCACGAGTCGCGCCTCGTAACTGTCAGGCGGGGACTCCACGCGAAGGCTGATCGCAGCCTTACCCTTGGTACCGCCATGGAGCAGTGTGGCAGCGCCGCCGCGTAGACCGACGAACAGCTGTAGATCATCATTGGCGATGCGTCCGAGTAGTTCCAACGCATTGACGAAGTTGCTCTTGCCTGCGCCGTTGGGTCCGACCAGGACGTTCAGCCGCCCGAGTTCGACGCGCGCAGAGCGGATTGATGTGTACCCCTCGACCGTCACGGACGTGAGTCTGCTGCCGATCATGACTCACACTTTAGCGCCCGGGGACTGCGGCCTCCGGGCGCGCGATCTGACGATCGTCGCGCACCCTTTGGCCCTTGCGCCGCCAGCGCCTGACACCTCACGGCGGTGTCGGGGAGATTATTGATCGCCGAGGAGGTCCGCGGCGAGCAGGCAGAGGTCGTCCTCTCTGCCGCTGGGCCCGGCGACCTCGGCCAGCAGCCGGTCGCACGCCGCGTCCAGGCCCATGGCGTGGGAGCCGGCGGCAACGGCAGACAGGAAGTCGAGTCGCTCTGAGATGGATGTGTCCCGGCGTTCGATCAGCCCGTCGCTGTAGAGCAGCAGGCGTGCGCGTGCCGGCAGAGTCACGGTGTCCTGCCGGTAGGCGCAGTTGTCCACGGCTCCGAGGATCGGGCCGTGGACCTCCTCCAGAAAGGTCGCGTCGGCGCCGTCGAGCAGCAGCGGTGGTGGATGCCCCGCACATGACCAGGTCAGCTGCTGGTTGGTCACGTTGAGACAGGCGACTACCGCGGTGGCGTAGACGTCGGAGTCGGACGCCGTGAGGCTGGCTGACAGCTGACCGGTGATCGCGGCCGGGGTCTGGCCCAGCATGGCATAGGCGCGTGCCGCGTGCTTCAACTCGGCCATCACCGTGGCGGCACGCAGTCCGTGGCCACCGACGTCGCCGACGATCAGCATGAGTGAGCCGTCCGGGAGCGTCAGAGCGTCGTACCAGTCGCCACCGACGTCGACGTCCCGGCCCGCCGGCAGGTAACGCGCGGTGAGTTCCACGCCGGCGACGTTCGGTAGGTGCCGCGGCAGGATCGCCTGTTGGAGTGCTTCAGTTACTGAACGCTGTCGCTCGTACAGGCGCGCACGTTCGATCGCGTGGGCGCAGGTGCCGGCCAGGGTGGTCAGGAAGGCCCGCTCATCGGCATCGAAGGTCTGATCGGTGGTCCAGCCGAGCAGGATGACGCCGATCGGTCGTCCCGAAATAATCATGGGAATATGTGCCATGCCGGCCAGCAGAGCAACCTCAAGGAGGGTACGGACGTGCGGATAGTCGGCCAGGTAATCCGCGCGGGACGCGTCGAAGCGGGCACGGGCGGTGCGCAGGACCTCCGGGGTGGCCGCGGTTGCCCGGCCGGAGACCCGCTCCAGGACGTGGTTGACGCGGTCGGACTGCGTCGTCGGGCTGACCATGCGTATCCGGCCTTCCTCGCCGACCAGCATGATCGCTGCAATGTCGGCACCGAGGTCGTGCTGCGCCGAACGGGCCATGACGTCGGCGACGTCTGGGACGGTCAGTGCCTGGCCGAGCGCCGCGGTCACGTCGAAAAGCTTGCGGGCACGGTCCAGCGCAGACGACAGCGAGGTGATCAGTTCCGCGCGCTGC
>NZ_CAUVXO010000514.1:3567-4356 GCF_963555865.1 Protofrankia sp. Cr1 | reverse complement strand
ACCGAACCCGCGCACCCGCAAGAGCGGGCGCCATAGCGCCCCACTTCGTGGGTCTCGCAGGTCACGGGCGTGCCGTTCCTCGTTGATCTCACCGTCTCGCCGTAATGGATCTTCCGACTGACCGGGCGCGGGTCGAACTGCCCCCGCCCGGCTCGGAGTTCTTCGTGCTGCGGCCGGCGCTCGTTCTACCGGCCGGCGTACAGATCTGCGTGGACCTCACCAGCGGGGACCCGGAGGCCGCGACCTGGTGGTCGTCTCTCGCGGTGGAAGCGACCTATGCCTCCCTGTGGCACAAGAAGCGCAACCGGGCCGGGCCAGACCCACGATGATCACCGTCGCCGCCGCCTGCGCGCGCTGACCGGTTGAATCCGCCCGCCCTTGAAACCGTAAAGATAATCGGCGACGATTTTTCTTCGGTGCGTCCGCCGAAGTCAGACGGCTCGCCGCTTCATGGATGGGAGCGGGTGTTGCGGGGTGTCGAGCCAGAACGTCTGCTCGTCGGGGGTGACGGTGATGCCGATGCGAGTGTGATCGGGCCTGCCGGCGTCGATCCACCAGCGGTAGGCGTTCTCAAGCTCGTCCCAGAGGCGGCGAGGGCCGTACTGCGCAATGGTGTAGTGGGCGCTGTTGTGGGTTGCGGGAGTGAGAGCGGCCCACGATTGGGTGTCGGCGTGGAAGAGGCGCAGGGACTCGATATTGTCGCGCCGGGTGTGGCCGGTCGTGCATTCGGGGAGGATCGAGCCGATAGCGACGGCTGCGTCAAACTGATTGAAGGGTTCGTGTGGGTAG
>NZ_CAUVXO010000514.1:1422-3419 GCF_963555865.1 Protofrankia sp. Cr1 | reverse complement strand
AGCGTGGTGGTGCTCGTGCGGGCATGGTCTTCGGTGAGGGGCCAGGGGACCGGCTGGGGCCGTCGGGCTCGCAGCGGCATGAAGCTTGCTTCACCGTGGAATCGGCCGTCTGCGGTGCCGTCGTCGTGGACGGTCAGGCAGGCTAGGGCGCCGTACTGGAAGGTTCCGAGGAGAGGGACAACGATACGGCCGGCGGGTCGTGTCTGCTCGACCCACGAGTAAGGAACTTTGGGGGTAGCCGCCGTGGCGATCACCCGATCGTAGGGTGCCCGGTCGGGGTGTCCGAGGGCGCCGTCTGCGGTGATGACGATAATCGAGTACCCGGTCTTTGTGAGGGCCGTTCGGGCGTGGTCGGCAATGGTGGGGTCGACTTCCATGGTTACGACATGGCCGGGGCCGGTGCGTTCGGCGAGAAGGGCGGCGTTGTAGCCGGTGCCGGTGCCGATCTCCAGGACGTTCATGCCTGCCTGCACGTCCAGCAGGTCAAGCATTTCGTCCATGAGCCATTGAGCGCTGCTGGAGCTGGTCGGGAAGACACCCTTGCCGTCATAGCGGTCGTGGCCGTCGTCAACCTGGATAGCGACCGCATCCCCGCTGTTTACGATCGCCGACCATGTTTCGGGGTCGTCGGCGCGCCGTAGGGGTGTCAGGTAGAAGTCTCCGTCTCTTCTGATCCAGATGACGTCCGGGATGAAGTCCTGGCGTCTCATGCCTTGCCTGATCCTTTGCAGACCCCACAGGTCTTCAGTACTTGCTTGTTGTCAAGCGACACGGTAACTTGTCCTGATCCCCCGCAGGTTGGGCATGGTAGCGGCCTGGAGTGTTTTCCCATCGCGTCTCCTTGAAGATGTACACGCCTGCACATTCGGGCGTGGTGCCGTCTACTCGGGAAGTGCTGTGTGCGCGCCGAGCTGGGCGAAGGCTTCGATTTCGGCGGCGGTGTCACGGGCGGTAGGTGAGCCGTGGTAGCGGGGATCGCTGAGGGCAGCGTGGACCCGCTGGAAGTTTTTCGCGAGACCGTGTAGGCGCTGCTGTTGAGGCAGATCCAAGACAGGTTGGATTGCATCACGGGCACCGTCGATGTCACCTTGGCGGGCGCGGGCCAAGCCTAGAACGATGCGCGCGCCTTCCCTGTTTCCAGAGTTGCGGCCTTCGACCGGTGCGGCTTCGAGCGCGGTAACAGCCTCCGCCGCAGCACGTTCTGTCGCCGCTTGATCTGGCAGCAGGGACAGGGCGTCGGCTGCGACGAATAGACCGTCGGGGCGGTCAAAGGAGAGTTGCCCTCCGATCTCGTCCAACTCGTCGGGCTGCGCTCGTGCATAGGCGTCTGCGGACGACGTTAGAGTAGCGCGAGCGCGGTCTGCGTCGCCCACGGCTGCGTAAGCGCGCGCTTGGCGTACGGCGAAGCCGATCGCGGATGTCCCCCGGGTGCTGGTTGCGTCCTCGGCGGCAAGCTGGACGTAGCGTAGGGATTCGTGGTGCCATCCCGCCCAGCGGGTGATGGAGCACTGTTCGTTGCGGAGCCAGGTTCGTAGGCCGGGGTGTCCGGCGCGGTCGGCGCACAGAAGCGCGGTGCGGGTCTGGGTCATGGCCGCGTCTATCTGACCGAGGTCAAGGCCGGCGTGGGCAAGCAGACCGCAGAGGACACCGGTAAGGAAGTACAGGTCACGGGCCTGGTCGGGTTGGGTCGGGCCGTCGAGATGACGGAAGGCGAACCGTTGTGCGGCGGTCAGGGCGGGCAGCAAGGCCGGGCCACCGTCGGCGGGGTACGCGCGGGCGATGCGGCGTACCTCGTTGTAGAGCAGGGTGACCGCATCGGGGCCGGCATCGGCGGCCTGTGCGTGTGCGAAGAAACGAGCGGTGTCGTCTGCGGCCATAAGACTTAGCCCTTCCGGTGCTGCCACGTCGTGAGATGGGCCGTTGTGGCTCCTCTCCCGAGCAGAGTAGGCAGAAAGGGCGTTCATCTGTGGTATGGGGACACCTGGCGTTGGGGGCGC
>NZ_CAUVXO010000514.1:0-854 GCF_963555865.1 Protofrankia sp. Cr1 | reverse complement strand
CCGCTTGGCCTGACGTTCCCCGATCTCATCTGCCTTCACCCTGAGTGATCGAGCTGCGGCCGTGTACTCGTGGAGGAAGTCCTGGACGGTCCAGCGCCGCTCATGGACAAGACGGCCAAGCAGGGTGCGGGAGGTGTTCACGAGCGGCGGTGTCATCGGCGCGTTCTCTCGGCTGGGCAGCGGACGGGGAACACGGGTGCGTGGTCATCGTCGCGGAGCCGGGGCGGGTATGTCACGTGCCAGGGCCTAGAAGTCACGGAACGACACCTTGAAGTCCGTGCGTGGGTGGTCGGTGTCTCCAGGAGGCCCCAAGAAGCCGCGAAAGCAGTCATTACGCAGGCCGATGTGAGTACTCATAGTTATCGGCGGCGGTGCTGGTCGGGCTTGGGGTTGTCCCCCCGGCCGGCGTCGTGCGGGATGTGCGGCTATCCCGGTCCCGATGGCTGGGCGGTGCCGTTCGTCCCTGGCGGCTCTGGGCGGGGCTCCGTCGGGCCACACACCGCCCTTTGCCTGGGGCCGCCACCTGTTCTGTGAGACGGACGCGATGTGGACGTGTATTCGGACGATCCGGGGAGCGTAGGTGAACAGCAACGATGACCGCGATGACCACTTCGGCGATGGGGACGGTTACGACGATGGCGATTTTGAAGGGTGGGGGTGGGATGACGAGGATGGGTATCGGTTCGGTGGTGGCGTGGCTGGTGAACGCCCGGGATGTGATCACTCCGGATGTGGTGTGGGCGATGGTGGTGCCCGGGGTACGGATGGTGGCGCCGCTCATCGACGTCGGCGATCTCGGGCTGTGTGCGGGGGAGCCGGGTTTGCCGGTGACCGGGTATGCGGCGTTGCCGTTC
>NZ_CAUVXO010000513.1:0-3650 GCF_963555865.1 Protofrankia sp. Cr1 | reverse complement strand
ACGCATAGGCCGCCCACCTCGATGTGCTCGTGCAGTACCCGTACTGCGGTCCGGCACAGCTGCCGCAGCTCCGGCGGGAAGTAGTCAGCGACGATCGGTGCGGCCGGAGCCGATGTTTGGCGGGTCATGGATCGTTCTCCCTGGTTGGGGACGTGTCCGGGTAACCAGAGAGTGGCCCGGCTGGGCCGTACCAGGCATGATCGCGGGGGTATACACGCCATACATGTCGTGTATGTCGTTCGCCGCGTAGGGTGGATCAGGCTCTAGAATTGCTGGTCAGGATGCCGCACCCGGAGATTAGGACGATCATGGACGCGAACCGCCCGGCACGTTACTGCCGCTGCGGAACGCGCCTTGCCCGCGACAACAAGAGCAGCCAGTGCGCCCCGTGCCAGACCAAGGCCCGAGACTTCCTCATTCAGCCGCCGGACTTGCCTGATGAGTTCTGGGACACCGATCAGTTTCGGGATGCTTTCACTGCGCAGCACATCGGCCACATCTCGCGGGCGTATCGCAAACACCCGCAGCACATCGCCGTATACGGCAAAGACGGCATTCCGCAGGGTGTTGTCGCCGGTTGGCTCGGCCTGACGCAAGCGCAAATCAGTCGTATCGAGAACGGCGCACCCGTCCGCCATCTCGACAGCCTGACGCATTGGGCACGGACGCTTCGCATTCCCGAGCATCTACTGTGGTTCAAATTGCCCGGTGAGCTGTCTGCAAATGGCAACGTCCGTATGACCGAGGGAGAGATGGCGACTATACCGCAGCAAGCCCCGCCGCGGCCCGTATTGCTTCAGGCTCCGTCATTCAGACTGCCGCTTGGCAGCAGCAATGGTTACGCCTCCGCGATACAGTCATTCCGGGCGGCGGATCGCCAGGTCGGCGGCGGTCATCTCAACGCCACGGTCGTCAAGTACCTGCAAGCTGAGGTCGCGCCACGCATGTTCGGAGTCGATCACGGCAGCGATGGAAGGTTGGCTTTCACGGCCGCAGCCGCGTTGACCGAGATGGCTGGGTGAATGGCTCACGACGCCGGGCGGGACCAAGCCGCCGGGCAGCACTTTGCGCGCTCTCTTGATCTCGTCAAGCTCGGGAACGACCGGCAGCTCGGCATACACATCCTGGCCAGCATGAGCCATCTAGCCCACCACCAGGGCAAGTCGGCCGACGCCATCCAGTACGCGCGACGAGGACGTGAAGTGCTGGCCCGTGGTCCGCGGTTGCCTGAACTCGAAGCTCGTCTCCTTGCGATGCAGGCTCGTGGCTTTGCAGTGCTGCGACGATCCGACGACTGCACGCAGCTCCTCACCGAGGCGGAGCGGGTGCTTGAAGCGCAGCCGGTCGAGGAACGGTCGCCATGGGTGAGCCACTTCGATGAAGGCTCACTAGCGAACGAGGCCGCCCGGTGCCTACGCCAACTCGGAGACCTGACTCAGGCGGAACGGCAAGCGGAGCGTGTCATCGAGCTGCGGCCGGGGGACCGCACACGCAGCTGGGCATTCGGGCAGCTCATCCTTGTAACTGTGCTCATTGCCCAAGGCAGGCCCGACGAAGCCTGTGCCGTGGCTCAGGAGGTGCTGGACGCGACCCAGCAGCTCGGCTCCTATCTCGTCATCCAGCAGCTTCTTGATCTCAAGCGCCTGCTGGAGCCGCACCGGGGTACTCGGGTGGTGGCCGAGTTCTTGAGCTGCCTCGATGAGGCGCTCAGGGAGCGGGTGTGGCTCTACCAGTGGCTCACACAGGACGGACGTGGCGATGGAACAGCGCTCGAGGAGAGATGGTGAACGCTGACGCTCCGCTGTATGAGCGTGACCCGGAAGCTTGGCAGGCGTACTTGGCAGAGGGCAACGCGAAGCAACCACGCAAGCGAGTCAGCGCCGACGTGATCCTGCGCGACCACGCGGGCCGGATTCTGCTCGTTGATCCGCAGTACAAGCCCAACTGGGACACGCCGGGCGGCATGGCCGAGGCCAACGAGCCGCCGCACGAGGCCGTGCGCCGTGAGCTGAAGGAAGAACTCGGCCTGGACGTGCATGTGGGCGGATTGCTCGTGGTCGATTGGGTATCGCCACATGGGCCGTGGGATGACCTGCTCGCCTTCGCCTTCGTCTTCGACGGCGGCGAGCTGAGCGACGAGCAGATCGCTGGGCTCAAGCTGCGTGACGAAGAGCTGTCGGCGTTCGAGTTCTGCACGCCCGAGCAGGCGCAGCAACGGTTGCGGCCGTACGTGTGGCGACGGGTGGCGGTGGCGCTCGACGCACTGAAGACGGGGCGCGTGCAGTATCTACAGGATGGGTACGCACGTTAGGCAAGGCCACATTGACATACGCCCAAACTGGTTCAAAATAAGAATAAAGTTGGAGAGAATTCATATATGCTGACTCGCAGTCTATTCCGGCTGGGGATGGGTGAGGAGGTATCGTGAGTCCAAGGTCTGGTGGTGAGGCCGACAAGTTCGGCAATCGCTACGAAGGGGCCTGGACGGTACGGCACCTCCTATTCGTGCTTGCCGGAAAAGCGGAGTCCGTCACCGTCGAGGATTTCGGTGACTTGGCGCAGGGTGTTGAGTTCACCTATCGTCGTCACGACGCTACTGAGGTTCACCAGTTAAAGCGCCAGGACGGTAGAGCGAACAGCTGACCGGTTGAGGCCGCCCCCGCCTTCGGGGTGTGGGGCCAGGTCCAGCTGTTCGGCCAGCGGCGGTCGGGACGTCATGGGCTTTCCTCTCGAACGTGCCGATGCTCGGCCAGTTTCGGATTCGTGATCTCAGCGACCAGATATCATTTGTATATCCAGGCTGATTCCGCCCGCCCTCGGTTACCGGCGACGCTGAGATGGTGCGGGCGGTGCCGAGGGACTCGTCACCACCGGCCCGCGGATCCGGCCCGGACCCGCATCACACCAGAGGAGCGGTCGATGCACCCGTCCTATGAGTCAGCCGCACTGCCGGGAGTCAGCCGCACTGCCGGGAGTCGTGTGCCAGCTCGGCTATGTCGTCCGTGACCTCGACCAGGCGGTGGCCGCCTGGCTCAGCATGGGTGTCGGCCCCTGGTACGTCCTGCGCGGACGGCCGCAGAGCGGGCTCTATCGCGGCCAGCCTTGCGAGGTGACGTTGTCGGTCGCCTTCGCCAACACCGGCGATCTGCAGATCGAACTGATCCGCCAGGAAGGCGACACGCCCAGCATCTACACCAAGTTCCTCGCGTCCGGGCACGAGGGCTTCCATCAGCTGGCCTGGTGGGCCACGGATTTCGACGCTGCGCTGCGGGCTGCCCAGGCCGCCGGCTGGCGGTCGATACCCGGCGGTCGGCGCCTTTTCACCTGGATCGCCCGTGGAGAGGATGCTTCTCGTTGTCGTACAGCAGCGTTTTTGATGATCGGGAGAATCTATGACCATCGGGGCACTGCCATCGACATCCCAGGGTTTGCGCGTCGGCTCGCCGCCGCCGTTCGACGCCGAGCTGGCGGCGGCGCTGGAGGCCCTCGGGGCTTACCTGCCGTCGTCGGTGACGCCGGCGATGATTCCGGGGTTTCGCGAGGCCATGGGCGGGATGGTCATGGCGGACGAGGAGCTGGCGCGTGGTGGCGCGTTCGACCTCCAGGACGTGGCGGTGCCCGGTCCGCCCGGAGCGCCCGACGTGTCGCTA
>NZ_CAUVXO010000512.1:3506-4111 GCF_963555865.1 Protofrankia sp. Cr1 | reverse complement strand
GCCGAACTCCTGGACTTCGAGGTCACCCGCGAGCTGCGCGGACTCGGTGCCGCACGTGCCGAACCGGTTGCCCGCCATCTTGTCGCCGCAGCCATCTATCTCGACGATGACCCCGCGCTTGCTCTTGCCCATGCACGCGCAGCCTCCGCGCTCGCGTCCCGAATCGCCGCGGTCCGTGAAGCAGTTGGGCTTGCCGCCTACCACGCGGGGGAGTTCACCACGGCGCTTGCCGAACTGCGTGCGGCACGCCGGCTCGACGGTTCTCCTCGCCACCTCGCCGTCATGGCGGATGCAGAGCGCGGGCTCGGGCGTCCCGAGCGGGCATTGCTGCTTGCACGTGATCCGGCCGCGGCCGAACTCGACGAGGCGAGCCGGGTCGAACTCCTCATTGTTGTGTCCGGCGCACGGCGCGATCTGGGTGAGCCGGCGGCAGCGGTCCTACTGCTGCAGGATGAGGTGGCTTCCACCAGATTGGAACCGTGGACGCCGCGACTGTGGTACGCCTACGCCGAGGCGCTGCTGGCCGCGGGCCGTCCGACCGATGCGGCCCGGTGGTTCGTCTCCGTGGCAACCGTGGACCACGACGAGGAGACCGACGCCGCCGA